>JADFRB010000076.1 GCA_022561525.1 Nitrospinota bacterium | reverse complement strand
GGTCGGCATGTGCGTCGTCCCGGTAAACACCCGGCGCCCCTACTTTGGCGTGTTCACAATTAACGCCGTATCCCCATGATTCCAATACGCGACTTCTTCACCGTAGTAGTACCCACGCACATGGATTTCTTTGCCATGGGCGTTCGGATCCAAGGTGATCTTAAATGGATTCTCTGCAGTGTGCGTTCCGAGACCACCACCTGACCATGGCGTGGCGTTCCAAATCCCGGCTTTATAGTTCCCGGCCCAGGTATGCTGCCCGGTCCCGAACTTCCCGACGTTCCCTGTGATGATCAATACCATCGCAGCCCCACGGGCAATGATGGTTTGGTGGAAGTAATGGTTCGTGCCTTCCCCGTTATGAATCGCCGCAGGTTTAATCGTACCTGAATCCCGCGCCCAACGGACAATCAAGTCCTTTGGCGCCCGGTTGATCTGATGTACCGTATCCAAATCATAATCTTGCAAATGCGCTTGATACATTTGGAATACTGGTAACACGTCCACTTCCCGATGATTTAACAACTTCACCCGGAATGACCCGGTCATGGCGGCTTCAATGCCGCTATTTTTGTAATGCCAGCCTACCAATTCCCGATGGATCGGCACGGCTTGATTTTTATTGATATCCCACACCATGAAACCACCAAGGCGGGCGATTTTGGCTGGGTTTAATGTTTGGACTTTCCCCGAATACGTCTTGGAGAAATCCGGGAGTTTGTAGTCTTTAACCACGTCCCGGGGGTCCAAGTATTGCAACGTATCCGTTCGCACCAAAATCGGCATGTCCGTGTACGCCGCACAGAAATCATGATCGTGCATGTTTTCATCAAAGATGATTTTGCAGACACCCAAGAACAACGCCCCGTCCGTGGCTGGCCGCACCGGAATCCAATAGTCGGCCCGATATGACACCGGGTTGTATTCTGGCGTAATCACGACGATCCGGGCTCCACGCTCAATGGATTCGAGCTTCCAATGCGCTTCCGGCATTTTGTTTTCCACGAAGTTCTTTCCCCAGCTCGTGTTCAGCTTGGAGAACCGCATGTCGTTCATGTCGATGTCCGAGGTTTGTACCCCTGACCAGTAAGGATGTGCCGGATTTTGGTCACCATGCCAGGTGTAATTCGACCAATACCGACCACCTTGTGCTTGATGAGGCTTCACTTTGCGAATGTAGGTGTCGAGCAATGCCCCACAACCACCGTTCAATCGAGTGACTGACATTTTCCCAATGACACCCAAAATCGGCATCCCGGCGCGGAACTTCATGGTCCGCACTCCAGAACCTTTGGTCATTTCGATCATTTCCGGTGGGTAGCCCTGCTCCCGCAAACGACGGGCACCAGCTTCACCACTGTACCGCTCTGCAATGATCATCATGGCTTTGGCTATATATGTAAACGCCGTATCCCAACTGACACGTAACATATCATCCAGATATCGAGACGTAAATTTATACTTGCTCATGACATCCGGGGTGAATTCCGGGCTGCCCGCATCCATCCAAGCCTTCCACCCACGGCGCATCAAGGGACCTTTCAACCGATACGGTCCATACACGCGACGATGCATCGTGTACCCTTTCAAGCACATTCGTGGATTGTGCGCGAACGTTCCGCGATTGCCGTACAAATCTTCATACGTTTGATGATCATAGTTTTGTTCCACACGCATCACCACACCGTTACGTACAAATGAACGTACGCGGCAAGCATGGGTGTCGTTCGGGGAACAGACCCAGGTGAAGGAAGAATCATAGCGATACTGATCGTGATACACACGCTCCCAGGCACGATCAGGATACTCGCCGAGTGGATTTCCCACTTCGATGACCGGTTGCAGGGCGGTCAACGCTAAGGCCTTGTCGGCCAACGCCACCGCCGCCACCGTCCCGGTGGTGACCTTTAAAAACTGTCTTCTTGAAAGAAACATTGCAAATACCTCCTCGTGTGAAGGCTGTGTGATTACAGCCTAACGTGGAATACGTTAAACATTAAAAAGACTCCCCTTATTTAGGGAAACGTAAACCGTACCACCTCCCTTCTTTAAAACCCTGATTGTGGTTAAATAATACATTTCAAATTCCAAAAATAATGGCAATATAGCTATAGCAAATATCGAGCCAAAAATAAAACATTTGATCTGAATCATAACTTATTGTTTTTAATGGAAAAAATTCTGTAAATTGATATGGGATTTATAATGAATGTTTACTTTTGGTAGCAAAATTATTTTATTTCATTGAGCAACTTAAATTAAATTTGCTTTCCAATTTAGTGGAACAAATTAAAATGAAAGAAAACAGCAAGTTATAAAAAAAATTACTGAACGCTATTAAAAAAAATGGATTAACAAGACGCCTTTCATGTTTACAATTGGTAACGTAAAGCAAGTTTTTGGCTTTTATTTCAATTAAATCAATGATGAACAATCAACAATTTTATCAAACTTTTACGGAGGATTTGAAATTGTTCTTGCTCTCAAAACCCCGTTAGGTTGCTGCGTAAGTCTATTTTTTAATGGGAAATGTCTCCTGTTATTTTCTAAAACCATGATACACACTCACCAGCGTTACCTTTTAGTAACAGCTTTAAAAATACACAAGTTTATTAGCTTTTTTTCTGTGATCCAGTGATAGTGATATGGATAAAAAAACCTGGAATTATTGTAGGAAAGTCAGAGGAACGGAGCTCCAAGAGTTTGCGCCATCTGTGCTTTTGTATAACCCACTCCCATTGGTGCCACAGTAAATGATAGATTGATCTTTTGGGTCCATGGCAAGCACTCGAATATTCAAATTTTCCAGGCCATCGTGCTTAGGAACCCAATTTTCCCCCCTATCCAGACTTTTATACATCCCTTCGCTGGTTCCTAGGTATAAGTGGGATGTGTTATGAGGATTTATGATAAGACTACTGACATATGGCTCCCCTAAACCAGTCTCAATTTCTGTCCACTGCTCCCCCTTGTCAGAGGTTTTAAATAAACCTTTGGTGGTTCCAGCATAGACAATGTCTGTGTTAGATGGATCGATCACCAACCGGTTCACACCCAAAGCCATCGACGCCAGTTTGGCATCGTCCGGAACCAGGCCATTATTTATCTTCATCCAATTTTCAGTTCCGTCAAAACTCCTGTAGACCCCTCCACTGGTCCCCGCATATACAATGTTGGGATGCTGAGGATCCACAGCCAAGGCTACGATAAAATTAATCTCCGTCATTCCCTTCATGCGCTCGACCCATGACTCCCCACCATCCGTACTTCGAAACACCCCAACGGTTGTCGCCGCATACAAGGTTTGGGGGTCAGTAGGATGAAAAACCAGCTGATTCACATTTGACGAAATAGTGCCCTTTTGAATGCCGGCATTCCGGGGAAGCCACCGTTGGCCCCCATCGGGACTTTTGTAGACCCCATCCGTCAGGGTTCCTGCAAACACATTGGCAGGGAAGAGGGGATCAATAGCCAGGTTCATCACCCGAACATGGCTCAACCCCTCGGTTAGCCGCGTCCACCCGTGTCCGCCATCACGGGTTTTATAGACAGCCTCATCCGTGGCAATATACATAATGTTGGGTTTGGTCGGATGCACCACGATCGCTGCCACCCGATCACTACGTTGGCTACACCCAACAAGGAAAATAAAACTCCCAAGGAGAATGAGGGTCATTTTGGTGAAAATGCTCATGAAAGGTCCCGATCTACTCCTGATCCATCTTCAAAGGCCGAGTATATCCTGTGAGTTCCACGTACCCCTGGCCTTGAACCGGGGCTCCACGATACTTCCCGCTCACGTCCACTGCTCCTTCCCAATAGCTTACGTGAGTACTTTGAGACGTTCGCAATTCCTGATCAGCCAAAACTGGTTTGATTTGCACACGAAGCTGAGCAGACGGCACGTCGAGTACCCAGCCAGAGGGGTAACGAGCCTTTGTATGCGGGCTGGTCCAATAATCCTGAGTTTCGACGCCGATGTCCTGCAATCGCAGATGCTGAGATCGCCCGTCGGGGAATATGAGGGTCCCGCTGGACACCGGATCCGATGAACCGTCTTTCCTTCGCAAGAGATAGACCATCAGTTCCATCTTTGAGTCAAACTGCAGGCTAAACCAGTCCCACCCAACTTGATCCTCACCCAATTCACCCGAGCCAAATTCGTGATCCATCCAACTGAGGCCCGTCACCTCGAATTGATCCGATCCAAGAGTCAGTTGCCCCTCGGTACCTAATCGAGTGAGGGAATAATAATGTGAGGCTTGTCCCGCCTCAGCCCCCTTGCGACTGATGCCGTCTTCTCCATGGATCACCGGTGATTTTTCCACAGTCAGTTTGAGGTCAAGGCCAAAGGTTCCCGCAGTAGCCTTAAGGGATAAAACTTGGTGATCGGGTGTCACAGGGTTGAGCGACCAACGATCGATCCACACTTCCATTTGATCAGCACTGGCACCTGCCTTCCCAAGCCCAGCTCGACTGAGTTTCTCCGCGAAACGAAACGTTTGATTTTCAACATCCGTCAAAGCCAAATGTGCAAAATACAATTGTTTGATTGCCCAGCGGGAAGAGCTATTCTGAACTCGTGGATCATCAATGGCTTTCCGGAAGAACGTCAGCTCATACCCAAACCGTCGCCCTGTATCGTTGGCAAGGTGCCCCGTGAAGTACCACCATTCAAGACCAAATTGGTCATGTGAACCATGGTCATGAGGAAACGAATACACATAGCCGGGTTTTGCCTGCATCCTTCCCTTGAGGGGGTTATTGGGGATGGGCAGTTCTTCGGCAGCGAATGCCGCCGCACACCACATGAAAAAGAAGGCCATCCCCGTCAACACCAAGACAATGGCGCCCTGACACAACAACCGTCGTTCAAAACCTTTCATAGAGCCTCGCGTACATGAATTTCCCACATAGCCCGGCTTATAACATGCCATCATGGAACGCGCAATCGCCTTTCCTGATGCGGATATTTCCGATTTTTCACTCACACAGGTTTCGCGACGTCACGTTGACAAGGCTCCAAAACCTTCGCTATCGTACCGTATGCCTCAATTGGATCGAGAAACAGCATCTGAAGCCTTTCCTATCCCGGACGTGATTCCCATTTTCCCGCTTCCCAATGTGGTGTTTTTCCCTAATACGTATCTGCCACTCCACATTTTCGAACCACGGTATCGGGACATGATCAGGCAAGCGAGCCAGGAAGGCCAGTGCATCGGAATGGTTTTATTAAAGGAAGGGTGGGAAAACGATTACTATGGTGTCCCCCCGGTGTTCTCGCTCGGATGCGTCGGTCGGATCAAAAATATCCAGTCACTTGCGGATGGACGATCAAATGTAATTTTGCATGGATTGTCGCGCTACGATATTGAAGAAGAATTTTTTGATACCAGTTATCGACGAGCCAAAATTACCCTCAGGGCGGATGAGCCGTTTCAGGATCCTGTTGATCCGGGCCTTCGATTAGGCCTGACCAAATTAGCGCTGCAATATTTGCGCGCTCGCAAAGCCCAGGACCTCTGCAAATTGATTACAGGGCAATCCATCTCAGACACGGTGCTCATTAATAGTTTATCGTCGTGTTTGGACTTCACGCCCTTTGAAAAACAGTTTTTATTGGAATCCGAAAGCCTGCATCAACAAACACGCCGTCTTATTGACCTGCTTCGATTCAAACTCGACGCGCAAAAGCATTCAACAGAATTGGAATAGATGAATCCCGCTATTGAAGTGAAAAACTTGGGGAAGACGTATGGGTCTGTCACGGCCATTGATGACCTCTCCCTCACCATCAATCCTGGGGAAATCTTTGGCCTCCTCGGACCAAATGGGGCCGGAAAAAGTACCACCCTCCGTATCCTGATCACGGTCCTGAAACCCACAAGCGGGACTGCCACGGTTCTGGGACACGATGTGGTGGAAGAACCCGATACGGTCAGAAGTCTTATTGGCTATGTTCCTCAAGAACGGGCGATCGATCGGTTCTTAACAGGCCGGGAGCATCTCCAACTCTTGGGAGACCTATATCATTTACCCAAGGCCCAGGCCACGCAACGGATTCAGGAATTACTCAAACTGGTGGACCTGGAAGAACATGCCGACCGCACAGCCAAAACCTATTCCGGTGGGATGAAACGCAAATTGGATATTGCCTGCGGGTTGTTGCCGAATCCGAAAATTGTGTTCCTCGATGAACCGACGCTGGGACTTGATGTCCACAGCCGCCTTCGCATCTGGGATCATATCCGACAATTACGTAAACAAGGCATTACCATCGTCATGACCACGAACTATTTAGAAGAGGCCGATCAGCTCTGTGACCGGTTAGCCATCATCGACCAGGGAAAGATAAAAGTCATTGGGACACCCAAGGAACTCAAGGCCGGTTTGGGTGGTGATAGTTTGTCTTTGACCGTGAAAGAAAGCCAACTTGATAAACTCGATCGACTCAGCGAGGGAGTCAAAACTCTTTCCTTTGTTCGGAATATTCGTACCATAGATAATGGTTTGGATATTCGAGTTGAATCACCGGAAAAATCTTTACCCGCCGTTCTGGAGGTAGCCAATCGCATCGATTGCCAAGTGGATGGCATTGAGTATCATCGGCCACGTCTGGATGATGTATTTGTGTCCTTTACCGGCCATGCCCTCAAAGGAGAATATCCAGACCCTGTGGAGGAATAAGCCTGCTCCATGCAACAAGGATCTACAGAAAAATTATGAATTTTCCACACTACAAACAAGAAGTCCTGGCCTTAACCCTGAGATGGATTCGGCGCCTCAGTCGAGAAAAATTCAGCATGCTGTTTACGCTGATCCAACCTATGTTGTTCTGGCTCATTTTCTTTGGAAGCTTGTTCCAACGTACCGCCGATATTGAAGTCCTCCAAGCCCCCAACTACATGAGTTTCCTCGCTGGTGGTGTCGTTGTCATGACCGTGTTAAATAATGGGTTAGCCGGAGGCGTGGATCTCTTGTTTGATAAAGAAAATGGGTTTTTAGAACGCATGATGTCCACGCCTATTCATCGGACTTCCATTATTCTCAGCCGGTATTTGTTTGTGATGACCATCACAGGGATGCAGATTTTAGTCATTTTGGGCATCGCGTTCTTATTTGGCGTCCACCCAGTAACCGGCCTCCTGGGTATTGCCGTAATCCTTGTGATTGGAATGTTGTTTGGAATCGGCCTCACCGCCATTTCCCTGGCTATGGCATTTTCCGTCAAAAGCCATGGAGATTTTTTCTCGATGCTGGGCTTTCTCTCCTTGCCGATGATTTTTCTCAGCTCCGCGCTGGTGCCCCTGTCAGCCATGCCAGGATGGATGCAAGCGCTGGCATTTCTGAACCCAATGACGTGGGTCATTGATGCGGTCCGTCCCCTCATTATCACCGGATGGGAAGCCGCGATTCCTCAAGTCGCCATCGCCTTAGTCATTTTGGCGATTTTTGATGCGATTTGCTTATATGGCGGAGCCAAAGCCTTCGAAAAAGCCATTGGGTAATCCCGTTCCAATAAACGTAACTACTCAGGTTGCTTCAATTTTGGCTCAGGACAAGGCGCGAGGAGCGCAGAACCGGAGCGTATGTGGGAATTCGCGAGGATTTGAACACCACAGCAACGCCGTCATGGGGCAAAATTGGAGCAACCTGGGTAGTTATGAATAAAGGGCACCTCTAAAAACCAGGCATTTTTTGTGAGGGCAAGGAAGCCGCGCGCGGAAAACCGGAGTGTATGGGCGAATACATGAGGATTTGAGCACGCGGCTAACGCGGCCATCA
>JADFRB010000075.1 GCA_022561525.1 Nitrospinota bacterium | reverse complement strand
GGCTACGGCAGACAAGCCAGCGGCGTTCCCTGCCTGCCGTAGCCTTGGCGCAGGCTGGTCGGCCCTTTGTCGTGCTCACGTACTCCCGTACGCTCCGCGCGCCAAAGCGCCTGCGGCCTTGCTGAGCGCACCTTTTTGAACATCCCCTCTCGCTCTTGGGGGTTTATGAGATGAATCGGCATTATGGAAGTATTTCAAATTCAACAGTCCCGCAATAGGCTCTGGAGGTCGGATCTTCTGGCACTTTCGTGATGTATTAAGGCCATCAGGGAAAATGCCGAATGAGGGAGGACCATCTGCCCTCATCCCCGTGTTCACAACCATTCCTGCGAGACAAGGCTTATGCGATGGGTTTTTCGAGCGGTGTTCTTGATCCTGATTCTTATCCCAATATCCGTGATCGGTGCAGCGTTTTTGGCCCTTGAAGACCAGCCCATGGTCCAGCGAGATGTTCAACTCACGCCCGACGAAGTACAACGAGCCAAAACGCTTTTCCAGGAACACGATCCTCGCACCTTACAAAATGGCGAAGTCAAAACCATGACGATCAGCCAGCAAGACCTCAGCTTAGCCTCGAATTATTTGGTGTATCTCCTGGGAGGCGGCGGGTCAGTGGTAACGGTCACCGATGGCTATCTTGTCAGCAAAACCACCGTCAAGCTCCCTAAGAATCCTGTGGGTGAGTATATCAACGTAGACCTCGGATTGGCGCAAACACGAGAGCTGCCTCAGTTAGTGCATCTCCGCATTGGACGACTCGAGATTCCCATATGGATCGCGGAAAAAGGACTTCAGCTCGCGCTCAATCAAGCCTATGTCGAAACAGGATCTCCCACAGCCAGCGAGGTCATTCACAAGGTCGCCATTCACCGCAACGAAATACAGGTCACCTATCAATGGGATGCCAACATCACCGATATTGTTCGAA
Source organism: Nitrospinota bacterium (assembly GCA_022561525.1). Classification (GTDB taxonomy): domain Bacteria; phylum Nitrospirota; class Nitrospiria; order Nitrospirales; family UBA8639; genus Nitronereus. The sequence continues at coordinate 6,863 of JADFRB010000075.1, read as the reverse complement.
ACATGCTGGTCTCACCGGAGGATCAAGAACGCTTGAAGGCCTATCATCAACGGCTCACCCAGGTCACCGCCAATATTGGGTCGCGCTCCACCGTGTCCCTCGTCAGGCTCATGCAACCGTTATTTGCCTTGGCCCAGGAACGTTCGAAAACCGGGGACGCGGTTCAAGAAAACCGTGCCGTGATTCTGGTGCTCTCTGACTACATCAATGGCCGAGGATTGAGGCGGCTTGCGCCCGACTCCGAACATTGGCCACAGCCCGTTCGGCACAAAGTCACGCTCGCCGGGCGAAAAGACTTTTCGCAGCACTTTATTATTTCCGCTACGCTTTCCATGGAAGGCGGCAATCTGATGTCGAACGCCATCGGATTAATGAAAGAAATAGATGATTCCCGTAGCGGCAGCGGATTCAGCTTTACCGACTTGGGCGCGGATATGGCCGGCACGCGGTTCGGACTACAAGTCACCACTCCAACTTCTGCCAGCCATCTGCAACGGCGACTCGCCAACTCCGTTCGTGAACAAGACCTGATGCCGGAGGTCAGTGATTTACCTGAAGGATTGTCAGAACCGGAATTCGTCCAACGCTTTGGTGGTGTGGATAGTCCACGGTATAACCAGCTTGTCGCCAAAATCGATCGACGGGTGGCGGGTCTTAGCCTCTATCAATAAAATCCTGCCGTCCAGATGTGAAGCGTGATCCGTGAAGCGTATTTCGGGTTCACCTTTCGTTACTTCACGAAAAACGAACGACGAGATACGAACAACGCATGATGCTCCACACGTCACGGATCACGAAACCGGCCTTTTCTTCAATAGATCCTTATTCATCTTGACACCTCTTCCCCGAGAGGCCTATGATTTTTCTATTACATTAAATTACGGGGTAGCTGATGGGGGTAACGTCCTTACATCCATTCCCTAGGGTGTAGAAACAGAGCCAAGCCTTTTTGGTCGTCATGACTGGAAGGGCTTTTTTGTTTTCCCTACGTCACCACGAATATCCGGCTCCATCAAAACCCTGGGAAAAAGGAAGTGAAAACACGCAGAAAAGGCTTCCAAGGTCAAACGCTCAGCTCAGTCTACGATAATCGTATACACGAATCCCCTTTGGGGATATGAGTGTAATTCTGATAGGGTGGGTAAACCCTACAATAAATAGCCATCTTTTTCCTTTCAAGGAGGTGTTCAATGGCAGGTCCGAAGTCAGCGTCTTTTTTTGGATCGAACGAATCAACGAATGGGTGTGTGATGGTGGTAGAAGATGATCCCGCTGTCCGGAGTGGAGTCTGTCAGCTCCTTCAAAAAGCGGGATACGACGTCCTTGAAGTAGACGATGGAGCGAAGGCCATCGAAACAATCGGTTCCGGGGAAAATCCCCTGGTCGTTGATGTCGTGATCACGGATATCGACAAACCCACAGGAATGGAGGCTATCAACTTCCTCAAAAAGCAGTATCCCCGCGTGTCGGTAATCGCGCTCACGGGGTTAGAAGAAAACAAGCCGCCCACTCAGGAACAAACAAAAGTGGTCATTCTGGGCGCAGGAAAAGGTGGCACTGCATTCCTTGACCTGTTGAGCCACCTCCCTGATGTCAAAATTGTGGGCATCGCCGACAAAGTCTCGTCTTCACCTGGATTAATCCGTGCCCGTCAACTTGGAGTCCCCGTTTGGGACAATATCACAGACCTCATTGCGCAAGACGGTGTGAATCTAATTGTGGACGTCACCGGCAACTCGGACATGCCTCAGGTTATTGAGAAACATAAGAGTGATAAAGCCGAAATTCTTGGCGGCGCTGCATCAAAGCTTCTCTGGAATGTAGCGCAGTACGAATCTCAGATGCAGAATCATGTGTTGCAAACGGAGAAAGTCTCCAACCTGATGAAGGCAGGATTGATCTTCGATTATCTGGTCAAACCGGTGCAAGAAGATAAGATCAACACCATGATCATCCAGGCCATGGATCATCGGGAAATCGCCAAGCTCTAAACGACCACCGACTCTCGCAACAGACGTGATGCGAAATTTGTAAACGGAGGCACCATAGGGGAGGACAAAACCTCCGCTGTGGTGCCGATCCATCCGTTTTCAAATTGCTATCAATGAACATGGGCTCTGTCCGGAAAACACGGCTCCACCCTCTTTCTGTCCTCTTGATAACATTTAGCCTTCGCCCCGTTCCTGCTTTCACCAAACGCTCACCATGGAACCATCTTTGGAAATAGAAGCGACACCTCCCAAAAAAATGCCTTGTTAATCCTAAAACAGCAGTTGCCCGTTCATGCTTCGAGAGCCTCAGCATAATACGGGGTACCGTAGCCATCACCCGTGGGGTGAGAGTCCGTTCGCCCTAAGCGCCGCGGCTCCCACGGCAGTCGAAGGGTTCCAAGATTTCCAACTGCCGTTTTTGGGAAAAATGTGCAACCATTCGTTTGAGCGGTGTAAAATGAAGGAAACGAAAGTGTATGACTTCATGCCAAAGACACCAACCCTCTCAGTGAGAAAAAAAATCTTCAGACTCTCCGTAGCATTGTGGTGCGTCATAATATTCGCCGTCCCTTTCGCCTTGAGTAAAGAAGCCCAACGACTCAATGGGCATCCAATTCCTGGGGTCTCGTTTCGAGTATTCCTGGAGTCAGGGAAAAGCGAAGGTGGAAAATTTGACCAAGCCTTAGGCAGGGCTGCCCTCGATACCATCGTTCAGGCCTTTACGAAACTTGTTCAACACCGGTCCCAATACAAGCGCTTTGATCAAGCCGTAACCAAGAACATGCTCGAACGAGTCGTGATCGAGCCAAGAGTATTGAATCGAGATGGCAAAGAGTTTCCCTTTCTCGTCGCCAGGACGAAACACAAGGGAAAGGTCAAGCTTCTCATCAATGCCTCAAGGCTTGAACAAGACGGATATCTCAATCACCCTGACGCACTCGCTCTGCGATTGGCCAAAGAATTCCAATGGGTCATCAGTAAGGCTTCAACCAAACCCAAGCGAAAGGGAGGCTGGGTTACACGCGATAGTAAAAATGCGCTGATCTCCACCAACAGTGAAATACAAAAAATGTCACAAGTGGAACGAACAGAATCGCTTCAAGCATTACTAGAGAACTACATTCAAACGGTGGATGCCTATGGAAGTCTGATCAATCAACCGTACTACGAAATAGGAACAACAACATTGATAGATCCCACACAATCGGATTCGACCGCAAAGCGCTATGATATTCTGGTTCGAGAGGCCCTTCAGCTCATTGTCAAGGAACCCTATTTTGGGAAGCACACCCCCAAGGCCGTGCGAAGCTTACTCAATGGCAAAGTCTGGCAGGTCATGATGGCAAAAATTGATGACCGCGATTGGACCACTCGGACGCGCATCGTGCCCAAAGATAACGCCGTAAAGGTAGGAGTAAAAGAAAAACTGATCCAACCGGCCAAGGTCTTAGTGAACTATCATCGTGCCATGGAGCCAGAAGAAAATTTATATGTAGAAATGAACGGCCTCCCCATGGGAGCGTTATCAATTCAGCAACTCGCCCGGGTTATCGCGTGGGAAATCCAAACCCAGATCACTGAAAAATCCTTACGAGGTCACGTCGCCCAAGACGAAGAATCTGACCCAAACCGATAATGGAAATTTCACAAAGGAATCCTAGGGGGCGAACCAAAACGGTTTACAGCCATTTACCTTAACTGCACTTTCTCTTCACGTTGCGACTCTTATCCAAGGTTGATCTTTAAACCTAGAAACGGCAGTTAACAGTCGTTTCTAGGATAAATGGCATCCCCTACAGGTATCTTTCACCCCAATCTCGGGGCTTTACCGGATTATCTTCTTACCGTATTCCTGTTACATTTATTATACTGCTAGCTAGAACATTCAAGACAACAAGTGCGTCCTCAACAACCTATGAGGTGTGCTTATGAGTCATTATCCTTTCTCGCCTTCACGAAAACCTTGGGTGAAACCCACAGCAGCCGCGAACAAACTGTCAGCCCGTTTCCAACTTGGACCATCGCCAGCCATGATGCTGTTTGGCTCCTTCCTTCGGTGCCCAAAATGTCAAGGATTGGTGATGATCCAATTGCAAGACTTAGGGACTCTTCCAGAAATTCGGTGCGTGAATTGTGGATGGCGGCCACAGGATCATGACCGAATCACGACGGAGTCGGAAGCGAGTCGATCCATCAGGCAAGCCACGAAGAAATTGTTACACGACGATGTCTTCAAAATTCATTAGGGTGGGAACAATTATGACACACAGACTGATAGGCATCTGCACATACCCGAATGACCGAGTACGTCAACGAGCAGGTCTTGCCACTCCGTTCGACGTGGCAACGAAGGTCATAGAAATTTTGACTGTGGTTGCGAGAGGAAAGATCCAAATATTGATACATTGGATAAGAGAGAAGAAAAATTCCTAGCAGATTCCTATCGCCCTCTGACGGCCACCCGGGCATGAAAAAAAGGAGAGTATCAGCGTAATATCTTTATTGGGAGCCAGAAAATTGAAGCTGCCGCCAGGCTTCATAGGCAATGACGGCGACCGCGTTGTTCAAATTCAGACTACGGCTATTGGGTTTCATAGGAATGCGCAAGCGATGGGTTGATGGCAAGTTGGCTAAAAAGTCGGCTGGAAGGCCTCTGGTTTCTGGGCCAAAAAACAGAGCATCACCTCGTGCGAAAGAAACCTCGTGATACTGGGTTTGGCCTTTGGTGGTAATCGCAAATACTCGGGCGGGTTTTCTCTCATCGAGATAGGCTTCAAGGTTAGCATGAACGGACATGTTGGCTAACTCATGATAATCCAACCCTGCACGCCGAGCCTTTCGGTCATCGATTTTAAAACCCAAGGGGCGAATCAAATGCAGTGGGAAACCGGTATTCGCGCACAGCCGAATGATATTCCCGGCGTTCTGAGGAATTTCCGGTTGATAGAGAACGATATCCAGCATCAACAGGCATCACTACGATAGGCTGTTCCCTTATTTATCCAACACCACAACATTTTTTATACTTCTTCCCACTTCCACAGGGGCAGGGATCATTTCGCCCAACCTTGGGTGAAGCACGAACCACGGTTGGCTTTGTTGCGAGCTATCCGAGTAATACCATACCCCGTCCCGTTTATGAAATTGACTCAGCTCATGATGAATTTGTGGCCCTTCTTCGGTGAGAAACGTGGCCTTGAATTCGACTGTGCCGACCTCATCATCCACACCACCCTGGGCGGTCTCAATGATTTCTAACCCATCCCAATTGGTCGTCTGGGCCCATTCCCGACTCCCCTGCATATCAATGTCCTGGCTAGTCTTGGGATCATGCGTCTGCTCAATAAAATCCATCTGAATTTGCGTATAGGCCGTATACCGGGCTCGCATGAGTTGCTCAGCGGTCTCTGCCTGTTTTTTTCCTTTAATCAGAGGCTCGCAACAGTGACTATACTTCACTCCACTTTGACACGGACACTGCATACCACACTCCATTCATTTCCTATTTCCCCTTTGGAAAAGGGGGTTAGGGGGATTTGCGATAAGGTCATCCTCTTGTACGTTCCTCTGACAAAGAAGTCAAAAACTCATAACCCATGCCCTGATTCTAATCAGCGGTACACCGAGAGGTAGACACTATCGGCTTTTTTCCTGATCCAGGGGAATCGGAATAGCGTCCGAATCTGGCTGGAGTATTGCCCAATGTTGGCGTGTTGCCACAGGCCTTGTTCAAAATAGCGCTCGTTCTCGATGTCACTGACAAATCCGGCAAACCGTTCTTCCGTAAAAAAACTCACCGCCCAACTATTGGTCCACCTTGGTTGACACTGGCGAACATAGTCATCCACCTGGTAGAGCAGGGCTTGCATCTTTTCCAAATCAGTCATCACGAATTCACTGGCCAGAAGAAACAGCACATCATGGTCCTGGGGAATGCTGACAAGACCAATGGCCTGTTCTTGTTTTCGGCAGGCGATATTATCAATGGCATACACATCCCGTTGCCCAAGATCTTCTTTGGGAATCGTAATGGTCCGAGGCGCTCCGTTTTTGCATACAAATTTTAAAGAAGGCGGAGGACAATCCCACTGAAGCTGAACACCGAAACGTTGAATGTCATCCAACAAAGTTGGCATCCGATGGTTTAACACCAACCTATCCTGCACCGACTCACCAGGAAGAAGCCGAATGCGTTGCGACCCGAAATTCCCACGAAAAACGGTTTGCGCAAGAGGACTGCGTGGCGCATCCATGCGAAACGCCAAGAGCCACTTGGAATCATTCGGAGGAGTCCAGGGCAAGTCATGCACATCCACAGTTAAAGTTTCAGAGCTGATATTGGTCAAATGGATGTGGATTTCATACTGACGGTTCTGAGGCTTCTTTAAAAAGACTTCCAAAGCCAGGGGCAACCGAGGTTCTGCTTCAGGCTCTTCGGCTTGGCCGCTTGAGACCGACACAACGGCCAGGACTCCAAAGCAAAATAATGTCGGCCATAACAATCTCTTCATGTGATTTCCAGGGAATACATGCTGGCCCATGGCAAATCGTGGGATTTGACCTCCCTCAAATAACAAGATAGGTCTATTCCAAGGGAATGGTCAAATCAATTTCAATTCGCTATGGTATACTCAACCTAGAAACGGCAGTTGGGCGCAAAACGGCCGTGTAAGATGATATTGGTGTGCATGGTGAAATAAAAAAAGTCGTGGTCACCTCCCTGGTGATGAGACAGTTTTTTATTTTGCCAGGTGCTCCAAGAGCTTGCGCGGACTTTTGTGATCCAACTGCGGTTTCTAGGTTCAAGAGATGAATGCGATGCTAAAACCCTCACTTCGAAGATTCTCCACACTTGATCAGTTTACTCAGGAT
>JADFRB010000074.1 GCA_022561525.1 Nitrospinota bacterium | reverse complement strand
AGATTGCTACAACGCCAATCCTGCTTCCATGAAAGCGGCGGTCACCATGCTCAAAGAGTTGGGGCAAGGCAAGCAGACAATCGCCGTGGTGGGTGACATGTTAGAATTAGGAAAGAACACGCGGGCGATGCATCGGGATGTGGGAGCCTATATTGCCGACCATGCGGTTTCGTCCCTGATTGTCTGTGGAAATCTTGGAAAAGAAATCGCCTGGGGTGCCAAGAATCGGGGCATGGTTGCCTCATCTATTTTTCAAGCAGCCACGCCAAAAGAGGCAACGGGTTTCTTGCAGGATGTTGCCAGACCAGGCGATGTGGTCTTGCTGAAAGCCTCCAGAAGTATGCAGCTGGAAACCGTCCTCGATGGGTTTTCCATGAAAAAGAATACACGGCTAAATTCTAAGTGAAAGGCATCACGAGGAGTCGATTCATATTGTTGAAAATCGATCAGCACAATTTTAACAACGAAAAACACTATTAAGGGCCTGTTGAATAATTGAAAAAACCTCGATTGACAATTGGTCTTGATCCGTCACCTACAATGGAAACAGGGACTGTTCAAAAAGGCCATCCAGCAAGGCCGCAAGCAGCGAGGAGGGCGAGGCGTACGCTGCGTACGTTGAGCCCTTCGAGCAGCGAACGGCGCGGGAGCGCCAAGTCTGTGAGCCCGAAGGTTGAGAACGCAGCTGGTGGCTTTTTTCAACAGTCCCGTTAACACGCATGCTCTATCTTTGGCTATATCCGCTTCACACTGAGTTCGCAATTTTTAATGTCTTTCGCTACCTCAGCTTTCGCATTATTTATGCGGCGGTGACGGCGTTCATTATCGCGTTTGTGTTGGCGCCACCCATGATCCGAAAACTGAAAGAGCTAGGATTGGGGCAGGAAATCCGTGAAGAAGGGCCGAGTAGTCATATGATCAAGACTGGTACGCCCACGATGGGAGGCGTTCTCATTATTTTCGCGGTGCTCCTCTCAACTTTATTGTGGGCGGATGTGACAAATTTGTACGTCTGGCTCGTGATGCTCTCCATTGTGGGGTTTGGTTTGGTGGGTTTCGTGGATGATTACATTAAGATTCTACGGGGCCGATCCATGGGCCTGAGGGCCTGGCAAAAACTTCTTGCGCAAGTTGGCGTGGCACTGGGGATTGGACTGTTCTTTTATTCTTCCCCTGGGTATTCCACGGAATTAAGCGTGCCCTTTTTCAAATCGTTTACGCCGGATTTAGGCCTGCTGTATATTCCGTTTGTCATTTTGGTTATCGTAGGATGTTCGAATGCCGTGAATTTAACCGATGGGCTGGATGGGCTAGCAGTGGGACCGGTGATTGTGGCATCGGTTGCGTATTTGGTCGTCGCGTATGCCGCGGGTAATCGAGTGGTCTCCGAGTATCTTCTCATTCCCTACATCGAAGGGGCTGGGGAATTGTCTGTCCTCATGGCAGCGATCTTTGGCTCCAGTTTGGGGTTTCTCTGGTTCAATACCTACCCGGCGTCGGTTTTTATGGGGGATGTCGGATCGTTGCCGTTAGGAGCGGCGTTGGGCACGGTGGCTGTCGTGAGCAAGCATGAGCTCCTGTTAATTCTTGTTGGCGGCGTGTTCGTCATGGAAGCCGTGTCCGTTATTTTTCAAGTCGTGTCGTTTAAGTCACGGGGGAAGCGGATTTTTCTCATGGCTCCCTTGCACCATCACTTTGAAATGAAGGGTTGGGAGGAGCCAAAGATCGTGGTGCGTCTATGGATTGTTGCAATCATCTTGACCCTGTTGAGTCTCAGCACCTTAAAGCTTCGTTGATTGTATGCCATTGTCATCGATTCGGTTCGACCCAACTCAGAAGGACTCTTTCGCGATGGTCGCAGAGCCTGATCGCCATCACACATTGATTGACGGCCTCCGCGGGAAAGTGGTCGCAGTCGTTGGCCTTGGCAAGAGTGGTCTAGCTGCGGCACAGCTCCTTGAAGCGGTTGGCGCACGCCTGCGGTTAGTGGATCAGAAGCCCGAATCGGAACTTGCGAGCCTTTCAGACCATTTTCACCACGCCGATGTGGAGATGTTTGGAGGAGATCGTTTTGCAGAAGGCGTCAGCAGATCGGAGCTAGTGGTTCTCAGTCCCGGCGTTCCTCCTTCCCTCGACGCGATCGACGAAGTCAGGAAAAAAGGCGTGCCGGTAATCGGTGAAGTGGAGTTGGCATCGTGGTTTTTGCCGATGCCTCTTGTTGCTGTCACCGGAACAAATGGGAAAAGTACGGCCGTCTCGCTTATGGGGAGAATCTTTGAACAAAGTGGCCAATCGGTGTTTGTCGGAGGAAACTTGGGCACACCGCTGAGCGAGGCGGCCTTTGCCGTATACAATAATGTCCAAGGCGATCACGAGAGAAGTTGTCCCTATGATATCGCCGTGGTCGAAGTGTCAAGCTTTCAATTAGAAACGATTGATCGCTTTCATCCGTTTATCGCCGTGATCCTCAACATTACGGCGGATCATTTGGATCGGCATGCGACATTTGCCGACTATGTCGCGGCCAAAGGTCGCATCTTTGAGAATCAAATCGCTGATGATTTTGCGGTTTTGAATGTGGATGATAGTCAGCTCATTCCATTGCACGACTCGCTCCGTGGTCTCCTCGTTGGATTCAGTATGAAAGAACGGTTGCATAACGGAGTCTTCCTTGACGGTCCGATGATCATGGCTTCGATTGGCGGGCAAACCTATGAGGTCATGCCCATCGGGGAAATCCAATTGCTTGGGGCACACAATGTGGCCAATGTGTTGGCAGCCGTTGCGGTGGGTGTGTTGTGTGAGTGCCCGATTGCAGACATTCGTCAGGCGGTCGGGTCGTATCGAGGGCGGGAGCATGCGCTGGAAGTCGTGCGACATCGGCGGGGCGTGGTGTTCGTGAATGATTCCAAAGGAACCAATGTCGACGCCACGATCAAGGCTCTGGAAAGTTTTTCCCAGCCAGTGGTGATCATTCTTGGTGGAAAAGATAAGGGCGGTGACTTCTCTCAGCTTTGTGAAGCATTGAAACAACACGCCAAATCTATCGTCCTCATTGGGGAAGCCACGGAAACTATTGCCAACGCCATTGCTGGATTTGGAGATATTCATCAAGCCAGGTCGCTGGCGCAAGCCGTTGAATTGGCTGAGTGCCTGGCGGTTTCTGGTGATGTCGTGCTGCTTTCGCCAGCTTGTGCGAGCTTCGACATGTTTCTGGATTACCTCGACCGTGGGCAACAGTTTCGAGATCTTGTGAATGCTTTGCCTGCATGAATGGTAACTACTCAGGCGGATAGACTGAAGGCCGAAGGCTGTAAGGGGCCAATCATGCGTGAACATGCAATATTTGTGACCTTATGAGTGATAGCCTTCAGTCTTCAGCCTACATGCCTAAGTAGTTACCATGAAGGAACGATTAACTCATGAGACGTGGTCGGAAAAATGCATTGCAATTGTCGTTGGGATGGAAGTCGAGTCCGGCTGGAAGAGAGTCGTTGGCTCCTGTCGATCGCACGGTATTGATGATCACGTATCTGTTGCTGCTGATCGGACTCATTATGGTGTTTAGCGCGAGTGGGGTGATGGCGGAGACTCGGTATGGCGATTCCATGTTTTTTTTGAAGCGTCAGGCTGTGTGGATCGTGCTTGGTCTCTTGGCGCTCCATTGGGTGTCACGACAAGACTACGACATCTGGAAATCGATGATGCCGATTGTGTTGTGCCTGACCATTGGGTGTCTGATCTTGGTGCTCATTCCCGATGTGGGATCGAAAGTCAATGGCTCACGACGTTGGTTTCGAGTCGCGGGGTTGTCGTTTCAGCCTGGTGAATTGGCCAAGCTGACCGCGGTCTTGTACCTCGCCTCGTTTCTTGTGCGAAGAGAAGAGGATATTACGAGTTTTAAGAAAGGCGTGTTGGCCCCAGTGATTGTGGTCGGGGCGCTGGCGGGGCTTGCGCTTCTCGAACCTGACATGGGAACTGCCATGGTCTTGGTTGCAGTGTTGTTGGGTCTACTTTTTCTTGGCGGGGCCCGCATCACGCATTTGGTTGGCCTCGTGTTGAGTCTGCTACCGTTGGGGTATCTGCTGATCATGGAGTCGGATTATCGGCGGCGGCGGCTCATGAGTTTTCTGGATCCCTGGCAAGACCCCCATGATGCAGGATTTCAGCTCACGCAATCCTTTGTTGCATTGGGCAATGGCGGTTTTGCGGGGGTAGGCCTAGGCGAAGGCCGGCAGAAACTTTTTTTCCTGCCGGAAGCCCATGCGGATTTTGTGTTGGCGTTGGTGGGGGAAGAACTCGGATTTCTCGGAACGGGACTGCTGATGGTCTTGTTTGCGATTCTGCTCGTCAAAGGATTTCACATTGCCGGACGAGCGCCTGATGCGTTTGGCCGACATTTAGCGAGTGGCGTGACCCTCTTACTTGGGATTCAGGTGCTCATCAATGCTGGGGTGGTCTCGGGTTTGCTGCCGACGAAAGGCCTGACCTTGCCATTAGTCAGCTACGGAGGGTCCTCGTTGATCGTGACCCTTATTGCTATTGGGATGTTGTTGAGTATTTCACGCGAGGACCCAGCCAGTCGGGTTGGCTCGCAATAACGGGTGGGTCGTGACACGGGTGAAATGAACGTGGTCATCGCCGCAGGTGGGACGGGTGGACATTTTTATCCGGCGATTGCGTTGGCGGAAGAGTTTCGCCGACGAGATGCCCACACGTCGGTGACGGTGATTGGAACGGGGCGGGCCTTGGAGCACATGATGGTTGCTGAAACAGACATCAAGATTGAGCCGCTTCAGGTTCGTGGCGTGGTTGGGCGAGGGCTGTTGGCGTCATTACGAGCGCTGTTGCTGGTTCCGGGTTCCATTTGGAAAGTCATGCAACTCTTGCGTTCGACTCAGGCAGATCTGGTGATTGGCACTGGAGGCTATACCAGCCCGCCTGTGGTTATTGCTGCGTGGCTGTTGGGTATCAAGCGCGTGCTGATAGAGCCCAATGCCATACCGGGGTTGGCCAATCGTGTGTTGGGTCCTCTGGCGCATCGAGTGTTTGTCTCATTTGAACAGGCTACGTCCTATTTTAATCCGGCAAAAGTCACAGTCGCGGGTGCTCCGATTCGAAAGGCTTTTGTCGATCCGCCGCCAGCTGTTCATTCGGGTGAAGTGAAGACGCTTTTGGTGTGTGGCGGAAGTCAAGGAGCTACGGCCATTAATACGGCCATGATTGAAGCGGTGAAGGAATCCGATTGTATTCGCAGGGAATTAAAACTGATTCACCAAACTGGCACGGCTGATCTTGAGCGAGTGCAACAAGCCTATGCTGAGATGGATGTTCGGGTTGAAGTCGTTCCGTTTGTGAAGGATATGGCAAACGTGTTGCGTGCTGCGGACCTTGTAGTTTCTCGATGCGGGGCTCTCACCTTGGCCGAAATCGCTGCTTGCGGGAAACCTGTGGTGTTGATTCCTTATCCGTCAGCGACTCATCAACATCAAGAACATAACGCACGGGTCATCGAACAAGCGGGGGCCGGGGTGATGTTGAGGCAATCGGAATTGACCGGTTCGCGATTAGCTCGGATCATTGAATCCTTAGCCAACAATCAGGAGCAGGTTCGTTTGATGGGGAAGAAAAGTTTGGGGCTACGCAAGACCGATGCGGCAGAGGTCATGGTTCTGGAATGTGAGGAATTGGTCGCGAGTCGCTAGAAAAAAAGAGGATGTACGGATTCTGACGAGACGAGCAACGGAAGAGCATGTTTAGAAAAATTCAACATATTCATCTGGTCGGCATTGGAGGCAGTGGCATGAGTGGGATTGCCGAAGTCTTGTTGACGCTGGGCTATAAAGTGACCGGATCAGACCTTGTCCATTCCGATACCACGCGTCGGTTGGAGACATTAGGCGGTCATATCTTTATTGGCCATGAGGCGGCTCATATCAAAGGCGCCCAGGTGGTGGTCATTTCTTCCGCTGTCCCATCCACGAACCCTGAAGTGGTGGAAGCGCGGGATCATGTCATCCCAGTCATCCCTCGGGCAGAGATGTTGGCCGAGTTGATGCGATTGAAATTTGGTGTGGCCATCGCCGGGGCTCATGGCAAAACCACGACAACCTCAATGGTGGCTTCGATTTTGGCGTATGCCGGTCTCGATCCCACGTTTGTGGTAGGAGGAAAAATCAATGCCATGGGCACGCATGCTCGATTAGGGCGAAGTGATTTGTTAATCGCCGAAGCCGACGAAAGCGATGGGTCATTTCTTCGGTTGTCGCCATCCATTGCGGTCGTGACCAATATTGATCGGGAGCACCTGGATCACTATGGCACCATGGAACAGTTGAAGGCAGCATTTTTGGAATTTGCGAATAAGGTGCCCTTCTACGGTGTCGCCATTCTGTGCAGCGACGATCCATGCTTGCGCACGTTTTTCCCCAAGATGGTCAAGCGATATCTTACCTATGGGCTGAATGAATTGGCCGATGGGATTCACCCAGATGTCATGGCCACGGAGGTGTCAATCACGGGCCGAGTGAGCAATTTCCGAGGGCATTTCCGTGGGAAAAAATTGGGACCGTTCCGGTTGAATCTTCCCGGCTTGCACAACGTCTCGAATGCGCTAGCGGCTGTGGCGGTTGCGTTGGAATTGGACGTGCCGGTCGATTTGATTCGCAAGGGCTTGGCTTCGTTTTCCGGGGTGGAGCGACGGTTTCATATTCGAGGAGAAAAAAACGGCATTGTGGTAGTCGACGATTATGGGCATCACCCCACAGAAATTCGCTGTACCATTGCTGCGGCAAAAACCGCGTGGCCGGGTCGCCTTATCGTGTTGTTTCAGCCGCATCGGTATTCTCGAACCAAAGACCTGGCTCAGGAATTTTCCGAGGCGTTTGAACAAGCCGATGTCGTCTATGTCACCGATATTTACGCTGCCGGTGAAACCCCGATCCCGGGCATCTCAGGAGAATGGTTGGCACAACGAATTCAGAGAACCGGGCATCCATCAGTCACCTGGATTGAGAAGAAAAACGAGTTGGTGAAGCAGGTGCAACCCATGCTTGGTTCTGGAGATGTGGTGTTGACGCTGGGAGCTGGAGATATTTGGAAAGTGGGCAGTGAACTATTGGAGTGCCTGTGAACATCCTTGCGACGTATCCAAGGAGGAATGCTGGGTCTCCATCGAAGCCAAGTATGATCAACCAGCAGGCGAAGCCGAATATAATCAACCAGCAGGCGAAGCCGAGTATGACCAAACATCAAGATTTGATAACGGCAGTGGATGGGATTCGAGGGACCGTCACCTTTGAGGCTCCCCTCCGTGACCTGACGACTCTTCGGATTGGTGGGCCGGCGGATGCGCTGGTGGTGCCCGAGGATATCGACGATGTCTCTCGACTCGTGGCGCAAGCCTATATCGCTCAGGTTCCGTTGTTTGTGTTAGGCGGAACGAATCTGCTCATTCAAGATGGCGGGATTCGCGGGATCGTGGTGAGTTTGTCCAAGCTTGCGACCATGGAAGTCGAGGGAGATCAGACCACGGTGGTGTGCGCAGGTGCGGGAGTGCGTATGCCGACCTTGCTTGGATATGTCGGGAGCCAATCCCTGACCGGGTTGGAATGGGCGGCTGGAATTCCAGGAACGGTTGGCGGGGCGGTAGTCATGAATGCCGGAACGCATCTTGGGGAAATGAAAGATTGTCTGCAGGCGATTCAACTCGTGAACGCGGAAGGTCGTGTGGTGGTGTATCCAGCCTCAACGTTAGCGTTTTCCTATCGGCATACCAACGTGCCGGAAGGAATTGTGGTGGGCGCGTGGTTGCAACTCACC
>JADFRB010000073.1:725-7821 GCA_022561525.1 Nitrospinota bacterium | reverse complement strand
ACGGGATGGATCGACGCCCAAACAGGGAAAGTTATTGTTGCGCGAGCCCTAAGGTGACCACGACTTTTTCTCTTTCACGATGCACACCAATATCTTACAGGTCTTTTGTGCGCCCAACTGCCGTTTCTAGGTTAAATGAGGGCCTTACCGTGGAAAAGCCCTCTCCTGGACGAAATGTTTGATCGAGAAACATCACAATTCTGGACAAAAAAACCGTGCAATTCAAAAAATGATTAAGTTATCTCCAGAAACAACCGAAAAACGCTAGGGACAGGAGAGAACGACACCAGATCGGTACCAGGATTTATGGAACAGAAGAGAAAAACTTGTACCTGGGAAGTGGAGGAGGAACCCGTATGATGAATACCGGCCTTGAAATCGAAGAAGCATCAACAGCAACTGTCAAATCTTCAATAAACCCAGAGCACGGTTCCCACCACAGTAACCATGGAGGAATAGGGATGGACCAAACCAATGTCGCAGCCTTTATCGGACACGGGGTCGAGTTTAAAGGCATCATCACCTACCAGGGCAACGTTCGCATTGATGGACAGCTGGACGGAGAAGTTCATGCCAATGGGACACTCTATTTGGGAGAGCAAGCCGTCCTCACGGGAAAAATTACGGCCCAAGCCGTCATTAGCAAAGGACACATTACAGGTGACATTACCACGCAAGACAAAGTCCAATTACTGGCACCAGCGGTCCTCGACGGCTCAATCCTAACACCGTCCCTTTTCATGGAAGAAGGGGTCACGTTTAACGGAACCATTGAAATGCCTGCTTCAAGCCCCAATCGCTGAATTAGGGGATCCATTGGCCTCTACGACCGTCAGTGACACGTTGGCACCGGCATAAATCAGTCCGCTGAAAAAGCAAACCGCCGGGCATGACCATGGGACTCACCAGTCACGGAAGCCCATTGTAAATCAGTAATAGACTTCGCAACGCAACAAGAAGGAGCACTTCATGTGGGGTGAAAAACCTAAGAAACGCGAAACGATTTTTGATGAGCAACACTACACCTTTCTTGGGAAAGGCGTTGACTTTAAAGGCACAGCACAATTTGAAGGAACTGTTCGAATCGATGGACGATTCGAAGGGGAAATGCACACCAATGACACCATCATCATTGGAGAACATGCCATCATCAAAGGAAATATTTCCGGAAATGTCGTGGTGAGTGGCGGAAAGGTTCAAGGCAATATTACCGCGCACCACCGGGTCCAACTCTTCAACCCTGCCGTGGTGATCGGCGATATTCGCACCCCCAATTTCTCGATGGAAGAAGGGGTCTGTTTTCAAGGCTTGTGTGATATGGGATTAACCAACCTTGAGCAGCTTGATCTCACACGACAAGAAACCAATACAGTTTCCAATGGAACCGAATCCAAAAAGTTTGAGAAGCATGGCAAGCAAACGGAGGGAAAGAATTGGGAAGCCACGCACTTGGCCCAACGTTAGTTACGGCTCACACAACGTCGCAACGCCACAGAAAGCCCTGTCCCACAACAGGATTGACGATGGGGCGATGTGTCCTTTGGCGCTCCATCCTGACCTTACATCGTCAGGAACATTCAACCTGTGTCACGCTTCACGCTTAAATTGGTGTTGGAGGACAGCCTCTGAATGTTCTCAAACAGAAAATTGGCTATTTCCACCATTGCCCCCATCAAAACAAGCGCATTGAGATCACTTCGGCAACTCGCACACACCAATGCAACGGGGAACAGTACTATCGAATCACTTCTGCGGCCCTTAAATTTGTCCCCGCAACGCGGCCCAGGCCAATCCTAGATATTCGTAAAACGCACGCTGAGCCATGCTCAATGACCTCGCACTGGGAAACAGACTCCACCACCGATATTGAGGGTGTGGGCTCACCTGGTGGCCAACCGGAGCGGCAATAGGAGAAAGTCCCCATTTTTGAAACAGGGCCATAGAACGTGGCATATGCGACGCTTCCGTGACGAGCACCAGTGCATCCTGAGTCACGATGTCGGCAACAAATCGCGCCTGCTCCTTCGTATCACGAGAACTTGACTCGGTGACTAAATCTTTCTCTGGTACCCCAAACCTTCGTGCAAATTGATACATTAAACCGGCTTCAAGCTGAGACCCAGAAAGCAATAGTTTGACACCAGGCACGTATCGATACAAAGCCACCCCTTCGATCACACGAAGCAATGTGGCACTCGAAAGTTGACTCACGAGAGGAAAGTGAGGCTCTTCGACTGCTCCTCCGGATAGTACCACAATCCATTTCACGTGTTGAGATTGAGCAAAGGCTTGTCCTTCTACTTGCGAGCTAATCAACAGAGGGGGATAGTGAGACTCCAGGGGTGCAAGCAGAGCACCGGAAATGGGATGAAAGCTCAACAGGGTGAGGATCAACACTCCACTGACCATCATCCACTTTCCAACTTGGCGCTGTGGCCACACCCACATGAGGAGTAACCCAACCCACATCAGTTCAAGGCTCAACGGAACAGGAAAACACACCCGAGAAACGATTTTTTTAAATAGAAACATGTCTCCCCCTCATACAGAAATCAGCAAAACCAACACACCATCCCACAGTGTGTTTCAGGCACCCAGACTTTTTCACAGTACTTAACTGAAGGCTCTACCCCAACGAGTTCAAAGCATGCTTTCGCACCCTCGTTGTGACAAATGGTTCAAACTCATCCATGTATGAATGACGAAGCGGAGGTGGGCAACAGAGCGTCCGCAAGCAACCAAAAGGGAGAGATAGCAGAAATCATGTAAGAAAGCGATTCTTTCATTCATGATCAGCGTTGAGAGCCGAACCCAAGGAATGGAACAGGACAGACCTACCACAACGTTCGAGGAGCGATCATTTGGAAGAATGAGGGAAAAGGAGAAAAGGAGGGAATGCAGAAGAAAATTAAAAACGTGTGGCCATCCGAATGGCTAGATCTTTAGCCCGGGCATTCTCCGGATCAGAACACTGTTGGGAACCAGGCATCGGCTCAACTACCACGATGGAATGGATGCGAGTAAAACCAATCACCCTCAAGGCCTTCTCCATAAACCGTTTTTGCGATTCGTAGTTTTCAAACCCCGACCCATCTCGATATCCATCAAACCGTGAATACACCACCACGGCTGGCTTCCCTGGAAGAAGACCTTGAGCTTTTTCACCCACCATATATTGAAAAGTTTGGCCGGGATGGATCAACAGATCAAGATAATGTTTGAGGCGGTAAGGAATCCCTAAATGCCACATGGGCACCGTGAATACATATTTATCCGCAGCCTTAAACTGGTTCACTATCCTCACAATTTTTTCCCACGCGGCAGCCTGAGCCGCCGTATGATTCCTGCGATGAATGATCGCATAACTCGCATCCATCGTTACCTCATCCAATGCTTCGAGATTTGCATCCCACACATTGAACGGTTCAAGTTGGTCATTCGGATGGGTTTCTTGATACGCATCTAAAAATACCTTACCCACTTCCAGCATGGGTGCGGAGCGTTCTTTACCAACTGACGCATCGATGTATAACAGTTTTGCCATAATTCAGATGTGAGAACCGAAACAACCCCTTTCGTTCACTCGGAACAGATCTCCTCATTCCGAATACGACGAAGACCCCTGTTCATGCCTGTTGGTCTTCATTGTTCTCTATTCCTATCGCAGAATTCTGTTGGTGCAATCCATACGGCAATTGACGTATTCGCCAATCCCTCTCTCTGCAAGTAGTCTGACAAGACTCTCTAGCGCGCCCATTTTCACAGCTTCACATCATGGAGGATTTGCGTGAGCTTCGTACCAGCCCTCTCAACACCCCAGTACCCCCACCATGTGGAGGCCGACCCATTAACCAAAGGCATGGCTATCGCTCCACCTCGGAGATTTAGTGGATGGTTCTGGTTCGTTTTCTGCGTTCTTGTCCTGTCCGCCACGACGGTCCAAGCCACCCTGCCTGGCTCACTGGGACTGAAATGGGGCTTATCGCTTTCAGACTTTCGTCACATGGACTTTGACATCGAAGCAGAATGGCCCATGTGGCATCGCGCCACTGCGGTAAGATTAGGAGCCCAGACTCAAACTTTGGCCGGAGATGGCTTCTTGGTTCTGATTTTTGACGAGGATTTGGGACTGGTCAAAACACATTGGGCCAGCAAGCCCATCGAACGAGATGAAACCGGAACAAAAGGTCTGCAGGTATTCGATCAACTGAAAGCCACAATATCACAACACTATGGCACCCCACAGGAAACACGTGAGGAACCTTCATTGAAACTTCAAGGATTTCATGGGAACTTTTATCAATGCCTGCAAGACCAAACATGTGGCCATTGGGAATCAATTTGGGAAACCCCTGAAGGAGGAATCCTGATACTTGAACTCGTGGGCTTGGACCCTGGAGTAGGATTTGTACACATGACGCATCAAGGTCTAAATCTCAAAGACACCGTGCGACATGCCTACCCGGAACTCTATTCCAAAGAACACGAAATTTAATTTTGGTCTAGGAGCCTGTCCGAGATTAGCCGGATCTACGGCAGGTTCGCTGGATATGGCCAGATCTTCCGATCCTTTTCGGGGAAGGTTGAAAAAGGCCCCCAGCTGCGTTCTCGGGCTTTGGGCGTACTCACGCACTCCGTGTACGCTCCACTCGCCAAAAACCCTGCGGCCTTGCTGGACAGCCTTTTTGAACATTCCCCATTTTCGTTGAATAGTCCCACTATTCGCCGTCGGGATAGATCTGAAGCGCGCGCGCTTGTAGGTGAAGAGTTTCCAATCTCCCCTTTTGGTTGGGAGGTGGGTGCCTCCTTCCACCAGAAGCCACGTCTCCTCAGGCCCCCCTACGATCCCGGACGATCGGTTTTCCCAAGTCCGGTTCTGACCTTGGCTTTCCCCCATCGGCCTGCCCGCAGAAAACGAGGCTCAAGCGCTGACTCGCCTACCCCCCTGCCGCCTGCGGTTTGCCCATGAGCTCGTTCCCATTTCAGGGCCGCCGTACTCCGGTGCAGTGCCCGGATGCTGCCCAGGACCCGCCAAGTGCCCAGGGCCCCTTTGCCCACCATCGGGCGTTACCCGTGTCAGGGTGGCATCTCGCACCACCTCGAAGGGCGTTCCCCCTCCTTCATCGCTCCTACGGGCCCATGCGCCAGACCAACCCCCTCCCGCCGCCTCCGTCATTGCCTGGGTCGGCTGGTCTTTGCAGGTTGCTGCCAGCCCCTGCTGGGTGATGGCCCTTCCCGACGTTATCTCTGCGAGTCTTTCCCTGGATGCAAGGACCCGTACCGCGGCGGCTCGCAGGTTGCCTGTACCCGTTTCTTCCCCTGCGACATCGGCCTTCCCTGCGTTTGAACCAGGTCGGCGCCCACCAGATCCGCTCAGCGATTTCAAAGCGGGTTTCCTTTCGCGGCGGCAGTCATTCACTCAGGTTCCAGCCTCCAGGTTTGCTTGCCACCCCGATCGCTCCTACCGCGCCCGCTCGGAGAGCGGGCGGGCAGCCGTGGCGTTTTCGTCCGAGCAGAACACGTGTCGTTACCGATCACGTGCATCGGATAAGCTAGCCGCCTGAATCGGGCAACTGACGGCACAGGGACTTTCACCCTGCAAAACTCGCAGCCTTGTCGGCTGCTCCTCAAACGATCGAAACATCTGACTCAAACCAGCATCCCCTCGCAACGATCCCTAATCTCGGACAGGCTCCTAGCCTACCAAAAACGCAGCCAAAAATCTTGATGGGTTCGCCAAACTAATTTTACCTGGGGACCCTTAATCCTACCCTGCTATTTGGAGACAATGCTAAGTTCTTTAACCGTACAAAATACCTGTCCAACGGTCACCCCCTCGAAAGAGTTATAACCCTCTGCCTGCCTTGACAATCGCCAGACCCTCACCTAGTATCCCCGGATGGCTAATGGGCCCCCTCAAGTTGCTCCATCGTCCCTTTCCATGGAAGAAGTCTTTGAGGCCTACCGTGAAGACCTTGAAGAAATCGAAGCCCACATTCGTCGAAATCTAGACTCTGAAGCTCCGCTCATTAACGAGATTGCCGCCCATATTCTCAGTGGTGGCGGCAAACGCATTCGTCCCCTTCTCTTGAGCCTCTGTGCACGTCTGAATGGCTATGTTCCCAAAGCAGATTTGGTTCTTGGCAGCCTCATCGAGTTTATCCATACGGCGACTTTGCTTCACGACGACGTCTTAGACGAAGCAGACCTTCGTCGCGGACAACAGACAGCTCGGCGCATCTGGGGCAACCATGCCAGTATTTTAGTCGGGGATTACCTGTATGCCCGGGCTATGCAAGAAATCGCGGCGTTCCAAAACCATGACGTGAATGATGTCATGGCCATTGCCTGTCGCAAAATGGCCGAAGGCGAAATTCTCCAATTGTGTGCAAACCGCCAGACCTTGCTCAAGGAGACTGACTACCTGCGCATTGTTGAATACAAGACTGGCGCGTTGGTGGCCTCGGCCTGCAAAGTGGGGGCAATTATCAGCGGCACCTCGCCCATGCACCAAGACAGGCTCTACCAGTTTGGGTTGTACTTGGGTATTGCGTTTCAGCTAGCTGATGATCAGTTAGATTACACAGCTAACGGAGAGAGTTTAGGCAAAACATTGGGACAGGATCTGATGCAAGGCATGATCACGCTCCCCCTCCTGCATCTCTTACAAGCCTGTTCGTATGAGGAGCGCCAGGAACTTACACGCAACATTGAATCCAAAACCATTGAGGAAAATGATTTACTTCATATTACGACTATGATGGAACAGTATGGATCGCTTCAATACACTACCACCCGTTCCCTAGAGTATATTGACGCTGCACGGTTAATCCTCGACTCCTTTGAAGACTCGCCCGCCAAACGGGCTCTCGCCGTCGTCGCCGATTACATGGTCAACAGGGACCGATAACGGCCTATCCACTTTCCGCCTATTTCTTTCTCAATTTTCAGCTCCACGCACCGTAAAAAGCCGACAGACCTAGTCCCTTCAACCAGAATTTCCAGTAGAAAATGAGGCCTTCTTCCATGTTGTCATTTCGACCGGGGTGAGACGACGCCAAAAAGGGGTCAGACTCGACATAATAAAGTACACATG
>JADFRB010000073.1:0-715 GCA_022561525.1 Nitrospinota bacterium | reverse complement strand
GAGTCTGACCCCTTTTTGGCGTCGTCTCACCCCCTCCCTCACTTTGTGTCGGGACAAGGTTCGAAATGACAAGGAGGTAAAAACATTGAAATTTCTTAGGAGGAAGGATTCGTAGATGATACCACCGGTTTCTCTTTCAGGAGGACTAACAATAGCAAACCGATCAATATCCAGAGGACTTCGCGCAATCGGCGGATCAACGCAAAGGTAATGCCCGTGACTTCGTCGTATCCAAAACTCAGGAGCAAAAAGAGATACCCGCCTTCCTGAGCCCCAAGACTACCCGGGATAAAGAACCCAGCCCCTTTAATCAACACGGAAATCGCCGCTATGGAAAAGGCTGACAGCAGGGTAACGTCCATTCCCAGGAAATACAAAATGGCGTACACCTCGAATGTCTCGATCGTCCACGCCACAAAATAAACCAACACGGCCAACCGAAAGGTACCGCCTCGTTCACGATAAAACCCTCGAATGGTGTTGTCTAAGTCCAGCAGCTGGGTTTCACGGGATTCCAGAAATCGTATTGGCAGCCGGATCTTTCGAAGGATGGTGAGCAACCCCAAGCCAATGCCATACCGTTGCATCACAAACAACAGGAGGAGTCCAAACGCGAGCATGCCCAGACCCACACCCGCCATCAGCACATTGTAGTCGGATCCTCCGAGGATCCAAAACGTCAGGCCAATCCCCAGGAACATAAAGAGTATCTGGG
>JADFRB010000072.1 GCA_022561525.1 Nitrospinota bacterium | reverse complement strand
GAGCTTTTGGCGCGCGGAGCGTACACGGAGTACGTGAGCACGCCAAAAGCCCGAGAACACAGCTGGCGGCCTTTTTCAACATTCCCCGAAAAGGATCGGAAGATCTGGCCACATCCAGCACGATCAGTCTAATCTTGGACAGGTTCCTAAGCAATCATATCCGACTCACGCCCCTTTCTCCAGCCTTGTAGGCAGTTTTCCGATTCGCTATTCTTCCTATATGACGTTAATGAATCAGCAAAATATTTGGGCTTCGGGGCCACCCAAGCTGGGCGTTATGGCTTCGAACAGGAAGAAAAACTAATGCGAGTGCTATTGGCCGTTGATGGGTCACCACATTCTCAATACGCCACAGAGGCAGTCGGCCAACTCTCGTCGGTCAAGGGCCTCACGGTGGTGCATGTGGTAAACCTGCCGAGACTTGCGTATCCGGCACTCGGGCCTGACATTGCCAAAGACCTTGCGATGACCATTGAACAGGCCATGCGGGAAGAAGGGGAGCACATCCTGAAGCGTGCCATGTCTCATCTGTCCTACCACAACGCTCCGGTCTCTAAACGATTGGAAATAGGCTCCCCAGCAGATTGTATCCTCGCCATTGCCGAGGAAGAACACACCGATCTCATTTTGATTGGGGCTCGGGGTTTAGGTCAGGTTCAGGAACTCAACTTCGGCAGTGTCTCACATCGGGTGTTGACGCATGCGCCCTGTTCGGTGTGCGTCGTGAAGTTGCCCTTTAAGAATTTGCAAGAAATTCTTCTTCCACTCCAGGGGGAGGGTGATGAACGGACTGCGACACAGTTTTTTGCCAAACATCCCTTCAGTGGCACTACGGAAATTACGGTTTTTAACGTGGTCCCTATTCCACGCTCCATCTTTCGCGCCGGTGTCTCGGCTTCAGAAACCAAGATTCAACAGGCCCTGGAAAGCGCGGAAGCGTTTACTGATCATGTTGGGGTGGGATTGAAAGAGCTCCACTATTCGACCATCGGAAGGGTGGGAATGGGTTCCCCGGGGGAAACCATTTTGGAACAAGAAGCCACCTCCAACCCAGACTTAATTGTCATGGGAACGCATAACCACTCCACTCTCTCTCGGTTTGTCATGGGAAGCGTTTCGCATACGGTGTTGCATCGTTCCACCCATTCGGTGTTACTCATCCGTCCAACCGGAAAAGGAAAATAAACCTAGAAACGGCAGTTGGGCGCAAAACAGCCGTGCAAGATATTGGTGTGCATGGTGAAATAAAAAAGTCGAGGTCACCTCGGTGGTAATGAGACATTTTTGTATTGTGCCAGGTGCGCCAAGAACTTGCGCGGACTTTTGTGATCCAACTGCGGTTTCTAGGTTTAACAGAAGCAGAAGCGGGAGAGAATTTCATAACCCTGTTGCCGGGCTTTCAACTTTGGGATCCGGAATCAAACTGGCAGATCCGGATGGGGATCGGTCTTCCCATAAGCTCTGACAGGGAAAATGATGTTGCAAGCCATTTACAGGTTGGGAACCATCGCGTGTACAGCGATGAATATATCGATCGAATGAAAACCGGTTTTCAACATTGGGTGGATGGCGGTAAGGCTGGTCACCTCGCCTGGGGAATCCTCCATTTCCAGAAAACGTGAGGGGATCGTAATCCGTGAGGCGTGATCCGTAAAAAGAGAAATTTTTCTATCTTACGATTCACGGATTACGGTTTACGCATCACGAAACCTCCCATGCGCAACTGCATGCATATTTCCGTACAGCCATGTAGTGAAGTAGATTGTAGGTAGGCAGGTAACGCTTAGCGTTCTATTTTCAGACCCTTGGCTGGTCTGGCAAAATCTCCTGATGCGCCGAATCGGCCTTCTTCACCCAGCACTTTATCAGGATCGGTATATTGTAATTCTGTGCTTTGATCGTCGTCGTCTTTGAGAGGCTCCCAGCCTAACTTTTTTAATGTCTCCAGAACCGTCTTTTTTAACGCGCTCGAAGCCGTGAGCCGAGTGGAGGCAAAGGCCATGACTCGCTCGCTTTCTTTTCCCACCTTCGAGGCATCTGGGTCATGGAGAAACGCCACAAGGGGTTCAATCGCCACATCCCCCATCAAAACCAACGATGAAGCCGCGTACTCTCGCAATACAATGTCCTTTAAAAGAAAAATAAGATCCGGAATCACCTTCTGGTCACGGAAATGACCCAACGCAGTGGCGGCAGCTTCTTTGATCAGTTGATCCTCACTGATAATGCAGCCTGGAGTCGGCGTCCCTTGTTGAATAAACCCCTTCCCTTTGAGCGCGTCCATCACAGGCTGTAAAGCCCTGGCATCCCCGATCATTCCCAGGGCGGATATTGCATGACGTTTGACGGCTCCCTCTTTCATGGCCTCTATCAACCCATCTACGGCCTTGGGGTCACCAATAATTCCCAATGCAATCGTGGCATCTTCACGCACGGCTCGATCTTCATCTTTGAGCGCCACGATTAACGCATCAACCACCCGTGAATCAGTTGTCCAGGCCCTGCCCATTTGATAGTCAGTTGTCATTCCTCCCAACGCACGAACCCCATGGCAGCGAACGACAAAATGTGGATCTTTCAAGGTTTCGATTAATGCGGGGATGGAGTCTTCCCCAATATACAGCAACGCAGTCCCGGCGGTTTCCCGAACAATCTTCGACGTATCTTTAAACAGTTTAATGAGTGCGGGAACGGCTTTTGAATCGCCAATGCGTCCTAACGCCTCAGCCGCAGCACTTTTGACAGCGCCATCCCGATCCCGTCCGGCGACAATCATTAAGCCCTGAACAGCTTGCGAATCTTTGAGTAATCCAAGTGATTTGGCGGCTTGCTCACGAACTCGCCACCGCTCATCTTTCAAACAGGTGATCAATTTTGGCACCGTGTTCTGACCCATCGAAGCCATGGCCAAGACAGCCTCAGCCTGAACCTCCATCATGGAATCATTGAATAGAACTATAAGCCCATCGATGGCTCGCTCCCCACCGATTTTGGCCAAGGCCCATGCGATCTGAACCCGAACCGCCCAGTAGTCGTCTTCTATGGCCGTCAGAAGTTCATCAAGGGTATTCGGATCGCCTAGGTCAGCCAAAGCCTTTGCGGCTTCCTCGCGGGTAGCATCATCAACATCTTCCAAGGCTTCAATCAAATCTTGAACTCTTTGAGACATGGAATATCCCTCTAATTCATACTCGTATAATCGTAATCACGTTCTTGTTTATAAGGTTGCGTGTGACTACACACAATAACGAGCGTATGTGTGCTTCGGCCATTCACTCACTGCGATAAGGATTCATCAAATTCTAATTGGCCATCGAGCGTCACACGAAACAAAAAATCGAAGGTAAAGGTGCCAAAACGATATTCACCAGGTTTTAACTTGATTTCGTGCACATCAGTTGTCCGATACGACTCGTACGTCATTGGATCTTTCGTCCAAATAAGTGGGGTGACACCCGGAACATGCCACCAGGTGGGAGGATTCAACGCTGTGGGATCAATAGTAATGGTATGTTCTCTGGTGAGGGGATTCACGAGTTCAGCGGCAATACTGGCACCGGCTTGAAAGAATCCAAGCAAGATGACCATGACCGCCCCAGCCAAAAACGAACTCAATGGAGCCAACTGATCTAATTTACCGCCCAAAACTTTCATTGCCTGTGGTCTTTCGTTCAGGGGTTGCCACAAAAATTTCATTGAGGGGCTTGCTCTGCCATTCCGTGTGAGTTTCCAAACCCAAGGCTTCCATCACTGTTGCGCCTGTATCCATAATTGAGACTGTGGATTTGATACGATATCCTGGCTTAATATTCGCTCCCCACGCAATCCAGGGAACGGAAATACCTTGGAGGGCCTTTGTTCCAGACGAACCATTTTCATGCCCGCTTTTTGCCATGCCTTGACCATTCAGACCGGTGACAATCACCATTGTCTTGTCTAAGACTTGATGCCCGCGATAAATTTCGAGAACATCTCCGATGGCTGTATCGACTGACGTGAGCGCCTTTTTATAGGCGTTGGACTCCCATCCGCGTTTCAACGCGGCATCCAATGGTGCGGGAAAATGCGTGACAAGGAGACCAGGAACGGTAAACAGCCGAAATCCATATCCTCCTCGACTCGTGACCTTGCGGAGATAATCCTCAATGTAGCCAACCACGGTTTCAGGATTGCATTGTGGTTTGGCTTTGCCGCATGTCTGCAGATCCACATAAATTTCAGGTCTGGATAATTGATAAAACCGTTCATCCATAATAAACAGCGCGGTATCTATGCCACCAGATAAATCAAGGTAATCAAACATTGTTGGTGAACGAAGAAACGATCGAGAGAAATCATACGTCTCCCACTCGTGATTGATCCGATGCTTGGCCACGGGGAGCCCTGTGAGAAGAGTTGCCATCGCGGGCACTGTCAAAGGCGGGGAAACGGACTGAGCGTGAAGTTTAGTCGCTCCTTCTTTGGCCAACTTTTTGAGAACGGGTAAGTCGTTGGCTTCTATTGTCTCGCTATTAACCCCTTCCAGCACAAAAAGGATGACATGCTGAGCCTGAACGGCAAACGCTACAGAAGACCACAACAGAGACACACTTAAGAATAGGGCTGACGCCCCAAATAATAGACAAAACCGAAAATGCACAGGATTTTTTTTCATGAATGTTTTCGATATGCAGGTTGAATAAAATGGGAACATTTAAACCTTAAAAATTACAGGAAAACCCGCTATAGCAGCTGAAATCAAATTACCATGCCCATTTTCTGACGGTCAACTATCCGCATTTTTCACGACCTTTCACAAAAAATGAAGTCAGTTGGAGATTCCCGCCCGTCGGCTCATCGTTGCACCGCATTCCTCTTTCGAGGTATGAGAATGGCCTGTGCCTTTTTTTGATTAACTCGAAAGGCAAGGGACCACATGCCTGAAGACAATAACTTTCGCCACTCAAAATATTCACGATCTGATCCAGGTGATCGCGTCACCTATCTTACCCTCGAACCTGGGGCTCAACCCTTTACACCCGCCTGGCAGGATGCCTTGGGTGTGGCTGGTAAAACTCTGCATGACTCGGGAGTCCGTATGGTGCTACTACTGTACGGTTCATATTTAGGCGCGGATGTATTTGGAGCCGGACGCTTGGATGAGTTGGGAGGGTTAAAACGAGGATATTCTCGTGGCATTCCAGGATTGGAATCCTTACTCGCCCTACTAAGGCCGGCGGATTACCAAAAATGCCAAGAGGATACGGCCATCACGCCTCCCTTCCCCAATAATGATGCCACGAAAACACGGCTCGACGAACTTGTGCAGGATCGAGGAAATTTTACCGCCGAGTATCAACAAGGCCTTCAGGACGCTCTTTCTTCTTCCGGGTCATCACCTATTACCTGCGTTCGGCACCTCTGGTCATCCGTGCATCACCACCTCGGTCGAATGGAAGCCACCTTTGAGCTGCTGCATGAATTAACTCACCTCCAACAGACCTTGCATTTGAATGAGAATCACCGTGTCCTGATCATAGCCCATGGCCAGGCTGGTCAACTCGCTGCCCTATTGTCAAATTTTCTAGGTCCGGAGGAATCCTTTGTTCGTGAGGAACTGCTTGAAATCATTGGGCAATTCTATAGCCAATCCGATGATCCACGACCTGTTTTGGCACATCTCCAGGAATTGGAGCAATTTCTAGCAACCAACCAATCCCAGACATTCCCGGTCTTGGATGTCGTCACCTTAGGCACATCGGTACGGTATGGATGGAATACGAATGGAATCGGAAAGCTGCTCCATCTGGTCAATCACCGTCCGCTCCGAAGCGACGGTAAAACATGGTTGGCGAAAATGGATTTACCCCAAATCGTCATGGAAATGCCCATGGTGCTCGGTGGCGACTATGTTCATCAATTAGCAGTCGCCAGTACGGATATCGTTCCTGCCACACCCCAGGAAGAGGAACTCAATCAAACCCTACGAGAAAATCTGGAACCCTTTGACGGGTTTGAGCGATGGCTCGAATGCGCGAGACGAGTCACTCGATGTCCGAATGACGGCCAATGTCTCCTGATTGACTATCAAGATGCCGGGGAAGGTCCCACGGCGGAACACCTCTATGGGCATGCCTGTTATACCCGGCTTTCATCCCTGTTATTTCAGACTCGACAGATCGTGAAAGCCCTGTACTCATAACCCTCTTCCCGGAACATTGAGACATGAGACCTTGGGGGGCATTGACCGTGACTTGTCACTTATGGTAATCCTGCCCAGTTTGCCCGAATAGACAATGTTGAACATTTCACTCCCATGGCAAATACATGCTCAAGAGGAGAAAGACTGCATCAGTTGGAAGGAAAGTTCAAAAAGTCCGCTCGCCTGCGCGAAGCCGCTTTCAGCCTTCGTAGTCACTTCGGTGAAGGAGGCTCGGCGGAGCCAGGTCCAGCAAGGCCGCAGCCATTCCCGGCCTTCGTAGCTACTTCGGCGGAGTAGGCTTGACGCGCGGAGCGTACATGGGGTACGTGAGCACGGCAAAATGGCGAGAACGCCCGCTGGCTTGTCTGCCGAAGCTCCAGCGTAGGCTGACGGCTTTTTTCAACATTCCCACAATAGTTCATCGTTTGACTGACGACTCTGAGTACACACCATGATTGTCGGTGTCCCTAAAGAAACATATCCTGGCGAAAAACGTGTAGCCTTAATTCCCGCTATTATTCCTTCTCTCCAAAAAGGAGGAATGGAAGTGCACATTGAACGCGGGGCTGGGGCTGAATCAGGGTATCCCGATTCTGTCTATGAAGAAAAAGGGGCCACCATTGCCACTTCGCGACTTCAGTTATTTGAAACCGCAAAAATTATCGTTCAAGTTCGTCTGCTCGGCTCCAATCCAGAACAAGGCCAGACGGATTTGCCCTTGATGCAGGCAGGTCAATTGATAATTGGCATGGCGGAAGCCCTCTCCAATCCTCACGCCCTTCGAGACCTGAATGCCCGTAAAGTCATGGCATTCGCGATGGAACTCATGCCGCGAATCACCAGGGCGCAAAGCATGGATGTACTCTCATCCATGGGAACCGTTGCCGGGTATAAGGCGGTGTTGTTGGCTGCTAATGCCTTGCCAAAGATGTTTCCCATGCTCATGACGGCAGCCGGCACGGTGGCACCAGCCAAAGTGCTAATTATTGGAGCCGGGGTTGCCGGGCTTCAAGCTATATCCATGGCACGTCGGCTTGGCGCTTCGGTTGAAGCGTATGACCTTCGCCCGGCTGTTAAGGAACAGGTATTGAGCCTCGGGGCGAAATTTGTTGACCTTCCCTTAGAAACTGGTGATTCCGAAGACAAGGACGGCTATGCCAAAGCCCAAGATGAAGAGTTCTATCGACGGCAACGAGAACTATTGGGCAAAGTTATTGCTTCCAGTGATGTAATCATCACCACCGCAGCCGTACCCGGGAAAAAAGCTCCAGTGCTCATCACGGCGGACATGGTCGCAGCCATGGCACCTGGATCGGTCATTGTTGATTTGGCTGCCGAGCGTGGCGGGAACTGTGAACTCACCAAAGGGAATCAAACCGTTGTGGCTCATGGGGTCACGATAATCGGGCAGGAGGACCTTTCTTCGTTGGTTCCTTACCATGCCAGCCAAATGTACAGCAAAAATATCGCGACTTTCCTCCTGCATATAGTTAAAAAGGGTGAGTTGACCCTCAATATGGAGGATGAAATTACCCGGGAAACCATGTTAACCCGTGATGGGGCAATTGTTCATTCGCGGATTCGGGAGATTTTAGGGCCCTTGGCTGGTTTACGAGCAGAGGAGACATAGGACGCCATGGATATAGTTTCAGGGATCACGATTTTTGTGCTGGCAATTTTTATTGGCTTT
>JADFRB010000071.1 GCA_022561525.1 Nitrospinota bacterium | reverse complement strand
TGAGGGCAAGGAAACCGCGCGCGGAAAACCGGAGTGTATGGGCGAATACATGAGGATTTGAGCACGCGGCTGACGCCGCCATCACGGAAAAGGACGGTTTTTAGAGGTGCCCTAATATCATTGGCCAAGGTTTCCGCCCGGACATTCACCTTAAGAACCATGGTCGCTAATTCATGATTTTTCTCCGCAACGGCACTGTTCAACTGTGCCACTTTTTCTTTGGCTTGGTATACCCCACTCATATCCATTGAACCCAGATTTTCAAGTTCTTCAATCGCCTTGGTGACACTGGCAATTGCCCCATCCACCAACGCTTTAATATTCGTCGCTGCCAGCCCTGACCGGCTTGATAACTTAGTCACTTCTTCTGCGACCACGGCAAACCCACGACCTTGCTCTCCGGCACGCGCGGCCTCAATGGCTGCATTGAGGGCTAACAACCGTGTTTGGTCAGAAAGAAATTCTATTTCCTCAAGGACTGGAACAATGGCTATGGTACTCGATTCAACCTGTTTCGCAACTGACCCTATTTGTAGTGCAATTCGACTTGAATGATCGACTTCTTTCACAAAACGGTCCAAGGCAAGATCATAGGTCTCCACCTCAGCCTCCCCAACATTCTCTTCTTTCGTGTTTTCTTGAATGGCACTGGCCTGTTGGTTTTGACCAACATCACGGGAGGCTCGATCAGAAAGACGTTCCAAACGATCCATGAGACCATTCACCCCTGACTCCATTTCATCGGCAATAATATGGATATCGCGAATGACCTCAGGGATCATGGCAGCATATTTGCTGGACTGATTTGCTAAGCAGTCTTGAGCTTTGGCTTCCATACAATGTTCAACCTCCTGTAATTGAGGAAGAAACCATCGTTTTTTGGAATACACCACACCAAACCACATGCCCACAATCAGGCTAACACCAATACTGCATAGTGAGATTATCCAAGATTCAGTAGACATATATTTGTCAATGTTGAAGCTCTTTCATAATTTTCGGACAATGTAAATCAACTCTTAAATGAGAAAACCCTTCCCTTAAAACCACCTAAATATCAATATCTTCTGTTTGCCAGATAAGAATCCAGGCAGCGCGAAGAGAGACTGATTTCAAATAGAAAAGAGGATGGCCTCGGAGCCTGTCCGAGTGTATCGAAGATAAGGAAAATGCCCGTCCCTGTACTGCAGGAACGGGAATTTTAATAATTCGGGGCCTATGGCAGACTACACATCATAGTATAGGAAGAATTCGTGTGGATGCGGTCGAATCCGAACTGGATCTACATCATTTTCCCGTTTGTAACCAATCCAGGCTTTCACCAAGTCTTCAGTAAAGACTCCGCCTTTTAACAGGAATTGATAGTCGTTTTCCAAATTGCTCAAGGCCTCTTCCAAACTCGCTGGCATCGTCGGAATATTTCGGGCTTCTTCTGGATCTAAATCATATAGATTTTTGTCCATGGGTTCGCCGGGATCAATTTTATTTTGGACACCGTCAAGTCCGGCCATTAACATGGCGCTGAAAGCTAAGTACATATTACACGAGGGGTCCGGAAACCGCACCTCGATCCGTTTCGCTTTGGGATTAGGGGAATACATGGGAATGCGAATTCCCGCCGACCGATTCCGACTCGAATAGGCCAACAACACCGGCGCCTCAAAGCCCGGCGTCAATCGTTTATAGGAATTGGTGGTTGGATTGGTAAAGGCCGCCAGGGCTAGACTATGCTTGAGAATGCCTCCAATATAATGCAAGCACATCCTGGATACCCCGGCATATTCTTTTCCGGCAAACAGAGGTTTCTTATCTTTCCAAATACTTTGGTGCACATGCATGCCCGAGCCATTGTCCTGAAATAACGGTTTCGGCATAAACGTCGCGGTCTTGTTATGTCGCCGGGCCACGTTTTTGACAATGTACTTATACATCATCATTTTATCGGCCATACTGAGAAGGGTATCAAAGCGAAGGTCAATTTCCGCTTGTCCCGCAGTCGCCACTTCATGGTGATGTTTTTCAACATGCATGCCGGCCTTTTCCATTTCCCGAACCATTTCTGAACGAAGGTCTTGCTGCGTATCCGTTGGTGAAACAGGGAAATACCCTTCCTTATGTCGTGGTCGCGAACCAAGGTTTTGACCTTCTTGCCCGGAATTCCAAATGCCTTCTTCGGAATCGATAAAATAGTATCCCGAATGGCTGTTTTGATCATAACTGGCATGATCAAAAACAAAGAACTCCGCTTCCGGTCCCCAATAGGACAGTTCACCAATTTTGGTACTCTTTAAATATTGCTCAGCCCGCTGGGCGATACCTCGAGGATCACGTTCATAGATTTCGCGTGAAATAGGATCTTGCACATTACAGATCATGCTGAGTGTCGGGATTTCCATAAACGGATCCAATAGTGCGGTATTGGGGTCAGGAACAACCAACATGTCACTATTCTCAATCATTTTCCACCCACGGATTGATGATCCATCAAAGCCGGACCCATCTTTAAATAAATCCATGTTGAGTTCAGACGTAGGAATGGAAAAGTGCTGCCACGTTCCAACCAAATCCACAAACTTTAAGTCGACCATTTCGACTTTGTTCTTTTTTGCAAAATCCAGAACCTCACGGGCTGTCATTCTCTACCTCCTTCACAAAGATAAATTGAAGATCTTCGATACACTCCAGATCTATTTAGGGCTCGCGCAAAAATAACTTCCCATATTTGGGCGTCGATCCATCCCGCCTGGCGGCGTGGCTCGTCCTTTCCATACGAGGAGTATGCGCAGTCCTCGAACCTTGCCAGACAGGTGTCTCAGCACCCAAACAGGGAAAGTTATTCTTGCGCGAGCCCTTAGGTTTCCTGCAATTGCACCATACCGCAACACGGAGACAGCCGGTGATTATGAATATGCGCGTTCATTATGTTGACTGAAGTCGAGCCCAACATTTTCATCATTGGACGACACCCGCAGACCAATTGTCATATCAACAATTTTCAAAATAATAAAGGTCCCAACCACCACAAAGGCTAAGGTAGAAATGGCTAGTACCACTTGAATGCCGAATTGCCCGGCATTCCCAAAAAATAATCCTTGCGCTCCGATTGATGCAAATAACCCTGTTGCAAGAATACCGGTAATACCACCCACTCCATGAATCCCGACCACATCGAGTGAGTCATCATACCCCAGACGCGTCTTCCAGATAACCGCGGTATAACAAAGAACCCCTGCAAGAATTCCCACGAATAATGCAGAAAGTGGATCAAGAAATCCAGCACAGGGTGTAATCGTCGCCAATCCGGAAATTATTCCGCTCGCGACCCCTAATATGGTTGGCTTTCCTTGATAGATCCATTCGGCAATCATCCAGCTGAACCCTCCTGCACAGGCGGCAATGTGTGTGGCCACAAACGCAGAAACAGCCACCTCGTTGGCTCCCAAGGCACTCCCCGCGTTAAACCCAAACCACCCGAACCATAAGAGTCCAGTGCCTAACACCGCCATGGGCAAGTTATGCGGGGGCATGGCCTCCGTCCCAAGGCCTTTTCGTTTGCCGATGAGAATAGCACAAATCAAGGCGCCGAAACCTGAACTAATATGAACGACCGCCCCGCCCGCAAAATCGAGAGCTCCCATCTGCATCAGCCATCCGCCGCCCCACACCCAATGCGCTAAGGGAGAATAAATAAATGTCGACCAGAGCACCGCGAAGGCGATCTAGGCCGTAAATTTCATCCGTTCGGCAAAACTTCCGGTGACGAGGGCCACCGTAATGGACGCAAACATCAGTTGAAACACCATAAAGAGCAAATGAGGAATCCTCGTTCCGGGAAACGCGTCCATTCCGACTCCCCTCAGGCCCAGATAGTCCAACCCGCCGATGACACCACCGACATCCGGTCCAAAGGCTAAGGTATACCCCCACAACACCCAGCCGATGCTAATGACGCACACAATAATCGTCGTATGCATGATCGTCCCAAGCACATTTTTGCTTCGTACCAGTCCCCCATAAAACAACGCCAAACCAGGGAGTGTCATGCAAAGAACCAGTGCGGAAGAAATCAATATCCACGCGGTATCCCCAGTATCAATGGCAGAGGGGGTCCCTTCCTGGGCCCATACAGTCGAAATGCTCACACTCCCTAACACAACCAAGAGGAGTAGCCAGAAGGTGCACGGCTTAGCTCGTTTCACCAAATCACCTCAGGTTAAGATTAACATCAAAAAAATGTGGCGGTCCTGGACGGAAACCCTTTGGATCAGTGACCTTACAACGCACCCTCTCCGGACTCACCAGTTCGAATCCGAAGGACTGAGTTCACGTCAAAGACAAAAACTTTCCCATCGCCAATGCTTCCGGTTTTCGCTGCACGGGCAATGGTTTCAAGCACTTTTTGTTCCAGATTGTCAGGGATCACCACTTCCAGCTTTATTTTTGGCACAAAGTCAATTTGATACTCCGTTCCACGATACGTTTCTTTATGTCCTTTCTGACGACCAAACCCTTTGACTTCCGTAACCGTCATGCCCTGAACCCCTAACTCAACCAATGCATCTTTGACTTCATCAAGTTTGAATGGCTTGATGATGGCTTCAATCAATTTCATGACTAGACCCTCTCTCTTATGTAGGTGAGATGGCTAAAGGATCTGCGAATCTTATTCAAACATCGTAGATCCTTTGATCCTCCACATTAGCATGCAAAAGTGCTCAATATTTATGAATACGCCCGTTCGTTGTGTTGACTGAGATCGAGTCCAAGGACCTCTTCTTCTTTGGTCACGCGAAGGCCGATGGTCATATCAAGGACCTTTAAAATAATAAACGTACCAACAAAAGAAAATACCCAGGTTGCTCCAACGCCAATGGCTTGAATCACGACCTGACCAGGATTCCCGAAAAACAACCCGGTTGCCCCACCGACACTGGCAAAGAGACCGGTTGCAATCGCGCCCCAAGAACCACCAATTCCATGAATCGCAAGAACATCCAGGGCATCATCAAACCCAAGTTTACTTTTCCACAGAACCGCTCCATAACAAAACACCCCGGCGCCTACACCAATCGCAATGGCAGAGATAGGCCCAACAAAACCCGCAGCAGGAGTGATGGCCACCAACCCTGCGACGGCTCCACTGGCTGCTCCAAGAGCGGTGGGTTTGCCCCGATACGCCCATTCCACAACGAGCCAAGACAAGGCCGCTGCTGCCGTCGCCACATGAGTGGCCACAAACGCACCCGCGGCGATTCCATTTGCCGCCAACGCGCTGCCTGCATTGAAGCCAAACCATCCAACCCATAGCAGAGAGGCGCCAATCAGCGTGAAGGGAAGGTTATGGGGGGCCATCTTCTCTGTGCCATGGCCATGACGTGTTCCGAGTACCAGTGCCGCCGCTAAGGCCGCCACGCCTGAACTAATATGGACTACCGTTCCCCCAGCGAAATCGAGAGCTCCTAATTCCATTAACCATCCCCCGCCCCATACCCAATGCGCTAAGGGGGAATAGATAAAGGTTGCCCAGAGTATCGCAAACAAGATAAACGCGCCAAATTTCATTCGTTCAGCAATCGCACCGCTAATCAAGGCTACGGTGATCCCGGCAAACATGAGCTGAAACACCATAAAAGCCAAGTGGGGAATAGCTGTGCCGGAAAACGCCTCAGCCCCAACGCCACGGAGGCCTAAGAATTCAAAACTTCCGATTATTCCACTGATATCGGAACCAAAGGCAATCGTATATCCCCAAAGCACCCAGACAATACTCACCACACACACAGCGATAAAGCTATGCATCATGGTGCTGAGTACATTCTTATTCCGGACCATTCCTCCGTAAAATAACGCCAAACCGGGAATAGTCATGAGCAGCACTAACGCCGAGGCCGTAAGAACCCAACTGGTATCACCCGCACTAATCGCCGCGGCTTCCCCAGACTCCTCACCAAACACTGGGGCAGCAAATGATAAAAGTAAAACCACTGAAATTAAAAACAAGAGATACTTATATGTACTTTTTTTATTCATTGTTAGTGTCTCCCTCGTAACTTTTTTATGAAACTTCCCTAAAAGAGGAAGATCCCTTCAACAGCCAAGGTTGATTGATTATTTCCCGCCTTACCAAAACCATCTTCAAACGTATTTTTATCTGACTTGTCATACCGGAATTCCACTCGCGTAATAAGATTGGGAACCGGTTTAAATTGAAGCGTGTAGGTCATTTCCCAAAGAGTCTGTGGGACGGCAGCAGTAAAACACACCAGGGCATTGCCCAAAGCCGGCGCCCCGGCGCAACTTTGGGTACCACCTGCATCTTCAAAAATTTCCCCGCGCACCCTTGCCCCCCACTGATCATTAAAGTCATAGATGAAGTAACCAGCAACTCCATTCCATCTCGAATTCAAAGCCCCAAATGTGGAGTTGTTTGCGTGGTTAGCATAGTAGGCTTCAACCACAACTTCTGCTTTATCCGTGACCTGAACATCAAGAATTCCGCCGAACAAAAGACGCTCAGAATTCTGTACATTTCTCGTACCTTCAGGTCCCCAGAAACCAAACAAAGAAACTGCCACATTGTTCATTGGTGTGATAGAAAGAAGGGCTTCTATGGATTTGCTACTATTAGGATCAACCTGGGCACCTGCAAAATTGTTAATAACGCTAGCCGCAAAGGAAACGTATTCATTAAAATCGTAGGATCCTCGCACACCTGTAACGGTGAAGGGTTCTCCCATCCCAAACATAAACGAACGAGAAAAATTAGGATTCAGGTAACTTTCAATCACCTCATACCCAATAAGGGTATTCATTCGTCCACCTTGAATAGTCAAACCATTTCCTATAGGGGCAATAAATTGAACATAGGCTTCCTGAAAATCAAAATCATCGGCTCCCGTCCCACCAGTAAACTTTGCATCCTCACCAAAATTTAACTTCAAACGAAAACCAGCCCGGTCTTCAAAATTACCATCTGCACTCGCCCCTTTTTCCAATACCAATTGAGCATTATTTGGCCTGAAGGAGTTTGAGTCTCCATCGAAACTCCTCATGTTATTAACACCCATAGCTGGATTATTGAAGTTCTGGGTATACGATGTTGACACAAACCCATAAAGGGAAAGATCTAATTTTTTTGAAAGGGAATGTTCTTCTTCCCGAGCCATGGATTCCGAAACAAAGACAGGCATGATCAACAGCACTATGGCCATGATCGTCACCACGAAAGGCGTAAATATTTTTTGCACACAAGGAAAAATCTTCAAGGTCATTGCTAGCTCCTTTCAAGAAAACATTGTGTTTTGATGGTTGTCATTCCGTGTTTGCTTATCGACAACTCCGTCAGGCTGCACTGCATTGTGCGAAAAAATATATTTCAAAAAATGTATTCCCTCGGTTTAGTATAAAATACATACGGTGAATCCCTTAGCGATTTCGCCGCACATTAAACACGATTGTTAAGCTAAATCCAAGCAAAAAAAAGTCCTCAACCCTTGCTACAGGCTGAGGACTACGTCGTCCTAAATAGCTTTTGGAAAAACACACCCGGACTTCACTGTCCTGGTGTGAAACTTTTATAAACTGAAACGCTCTTGAAGTCAAGAAAAAATTTCTCGTTATTGAGAAAACCACGCCAATGCGAATCCAGAGGTATTGGATTCTTAAAAACAGATCCCGGCTACATATTGTTCTATGTGTGACTTCCTCAATATGGTACACATATCGTAACTACTCAGGTGGGTAGGCTGAAGGCTTTTAGGGGGCAACCATGCGTGAGCATACAAAACTTCAGGTAATTATGAGTGATAGCCTTCAGTCTTTAGCCTTCAGCCTAAATACCTGAGTAGTTACCACATATCTTATCAAAATGGACC
>JADFRB010000070.1 GCA_022561525.1 Nitrospinota bacterium | reverse complement strand
ACATTTCTACATAGTCGCCGACGAACTGTATCGCTACGGTAATGAGGCCTTCAAGTACATCTCTCGACAGGGCCGCAACTTCAACGTCCACCTCATCGCGGCCCAACAGGACCAGACCGACATGAGGCCATCGCAGCGCGGACTCATGGGAAACGCCTCAAACCGGGTTTACTTCCAGCTTGTCCCGAGTGACGCAATGGTGGAGGGCAAGGAGTTCGATGCGACGCCGCCTTGGGAATTCGTGCCCGAACCGCTTCATCATCCGGTCTGGATGAACTCAGAGCTGTGGCTTGGACAGGTCGAACATCTGCGAGAACTAGAACGATATGTGGGCGCCCTCCAGACCTGGAGGCTTCGAGGAGCAGCCGCGCTGACTGACGCATGCCTCACGGAGGGAGACGTGAGAGCGTTCCTGGCTTGGGTGGCGGATGCGACCGGATGGCCACTATTGGAGTTCATGGACAGCGACGTTGTAATTGAGGGAGCGGTGGCTGGAAGCCAGTGTGCAGCGACGGAGAAGCCGGTTCCCTGGGCGGAAGACTTCGTGCGAAGGGACGGTCATTTCACTGGCTACGCTCTGATAAATCGTGTACCTCTATCCGCGATACCAGGTGGCCTCGGTGAGTGGGTTGACGTCCATCGTCCTCCGGAGGTCGCAGTCGATGTGGCCAAACAGGCAGTTAACGCCTTACGACATAGGCTACAGAGCTTCGTGGACGGAGCGAACGTCTTCGTTCGAGCTTCTGCTGAAGACAGTGAGGTACCTGTAGCTAGACCCCTGGGCTATGCATCGGACGGCAGCATGATCCACAGGTTCGAATCAAAACGAGAAACCGGGAGGGCTGTGTATGAAATGAGGCGAAGGCAGTTGCGTACGTACTCGGACGTTGAGCGCGAGTCCGCTAATGAACTCGCACATCTCCCACGTCAATACGCGAAGTGCAAGCTTGCAGCGCTAGGCGACGACCCTCCAATGGAAGCCACCGTCAAGATTAGACAGCTTGATCCCGAAAGCGCCGACTGGGCGCAGAGATGGGCCTCGATCAAAGAGCGGTCCCGGCGTGAATATGCGAGGCCGGTTGAGGAGGTTGAGGAGGAGGCGAGACGAAGGGACTCGATCATGAGCCGCGCCGTGGAAACGTGGCACTCCGAAAACGGAGGTTCCCGCGAGTATCACGCTGACGGCGACGGCCTCAAGTCAGCGAGTGGAGGCCCACTCGTCCGGCGATAAACCAGACATCGCCGTCGAGTATGGTTTCGGGCGTAAGCGCATCGAGCATGGTGAACCAGAAGAGGCTGCGACCGCCTTCGGCCTCGGCCCATCGCTTGATGCGCTCCAGGCGAGTGGAGTCACGGGTCACGTCAGCTACAACCCACAGCACACGGAGGCTCTTCGTCCCGTAGCGCCGCTCGTACGTGCCGGTGGTCTTCCACTCGCCGTACGCCCGTACCTTCTCCTTGAAGGGCTTCTCCTCGACGGTGGCGCGGTCGATCTCCAGCGCGAATGCGCTGGTACGCTCGCCGTCGTCCAGGGTGAAATAGCCGTCGGAAACCCACAGACCATTACGCTAGGTGAGGCCATCTCAAGGCTCGATCTGGACGAGGGCACTCGCCTAGATCCTGCGGTTAAGGCCAACGTTTGGGCGTTGTCCGAAATAAGAAATAACTCAGCCCACTACGTGAGGGCTAGCCCGGTTCTTGCCAAGCAGACTCTGGAGATCGGCGTTGCGTCGATAAAGAATTTCGTGCTCTTGGCACGAGAGTGGTTCAAGCGTGATCTATCGGCGACGTTGTCGCTGATCTTGCCGCTATCGTTCATCTCGGCTGCAGCGGAGGTAGATTCCGTGATTGTGACGGCCGACGAGCGCAAGTTGCTTCAGCATTTACGCGAACTGGCCAATGTCGATGCGATGCCAGGTTCCGATTTCGCTGTGGCCGTCAACGTAGAAGTCAAGATCGAACGCTCAAAGCTGAAATCGAGCCCAAGGGTCCGCCTTTCCTCGGATCCGGACGCGCTCAAGATCACGCTTTCCGAGGAGGATTTCCGGAACACGTATCCGTGGAGCTTTAGGGAGCTAAGCCGACGCCTCGCGGATCGCTATGCTGATTTCAAGCAAAATGCTAAATACCACACGATCCGAAAGGAACTTCACTCAGATTCACGCTTCGCGGGCGTCCGGTATCTGGATTCCGATAATCCCCGCAGCGCCCACCAACTGTTCTACAACCCGAACATCCTCAGGCAATTCGACGCGCATTACAACCGTAAGTAGCACCTTGGGGATCATGACGGGTTTTAAGGAAGATATGCAGGCCAAGATTTTAGGCACGACGTCGCACATCGTCGTCCAAAAACGCGGTCATCAAACCATGGCTGGACACACCGACCTCGTGATCAAGGTGGAAGGAGTGCCTGGAGTCATTGCCGCCACTCCCTACATTTTCAAGCAAGTCTTGCTGACCTCGAAAACAGGGGTTCAGGGCATTATTCTTCGTGGCATCGACCCAGACAAAGAACCAGACGTGACAAAAATTGCTGAGAACGTGAAGTATGGAAAGGTCAAGGATTTGGCCAACCCGCCTGTCGTGACACAAGAAGACGGGTCTTTAGCCACTTCCCAGCCAGGGATTATTTTGGGAAAAGAATTGGCACTGCGTCTCGGGCTGTTTGTTGGCAACCGTGTGAATGTGGTGTCGCCAGTCGGTCCGATTAGCGCCCTGGGCATGACGCCGAAGATTCGACCCTTTCAAGTCGTGGGCATTTTTGAATCGGGCATGTACGAGTACGATTCCTCTCTGGCCTATATCTCACTCAAGGAAGCACAAAAATTTTTCAGTCTGGGCGATACCGTCACGGGCATCCAGGTTAAAGTTGAAGACGTGTTCACCGCCAAGGTCATTGCCACACGTCTGAATGCCATACTCGGCCCCGACTATTCCGCCAGAGATTGGATGGAATTGAATCGAAATCTTTTCTCTGCCCTGAAGCTTGAAAAGACCATGATGTTCCTGCTACTCGTCCTGATTACCATAGTGGCATCATTTAACATTGTGAGCACGCTCACGATGATCGTGACCGAGAAACAACGCGAAATAGCCATTCTCAAAGCCATGGGCGCGACACCCAAGGCTATCATGCGAATTTTCATGTTAAACGGCTTGGTGATTGGATTGACAGGAACGGCCATAGGGATCCCGCTGGGCTACATGTTTCTGTGGCTCATTGAAAATTATTGGACTTTCGACCAGACGGTGTATTACATCTCCCACATTCCCGTCCATGTTCAAGGCTTGGATGTCTTGCTGGTGGCCTGTTCGGCACTCCTCATCAGCTTTGCCGCTACCCTCTACCCATCCTGGCAAGCGGCAAGACTCGCTCCAGTCAATGCCCTCCGGTATGAATAAATTTTATGAGTCACGCTAACATGGACAGCCCGTTTCTCCAGGTGAACGATGTGTATAAATCGTTCGTGCTTGGTACTCAAACCGTGGACGTGTTGAACGGGATCAACTTCACCCTTCACCGAGGCGAAATGCTCGCGATGATCGGGGCATCCGGCGCAGGCAAGAGTACGTTTCTCCACATCCTTGGCACACTCGATCACCCCACCAGCGGGACGGTCTTGTATGAAGGACAAGATATATTTCGTCTCTCCGAAACCGAATTAGCCACATTTCGAAACCGACGAATCGGGTTCGTGTTTCAATTTCATCATCTGCTGCCGGAATTCACGGCTCTTGAAAACACGTACCTTCCCGCGTTAATCCAAAAACGTCCAAAACACGAAATAATTGAAGAAGCGACCACCCTTCTGTCAGAAGTTGGCCTTGGCCATCGCTTACATCACAAACCTGGCGAATTATCGGGTGGTGAACAACAGCGGGTGGCTGTGGCGCGTGCCTTAATTCAAAATCCCGATCTGGTCTTAGCAGACGAACCCACAGGGAATTTAGACGCACATACGGGGCAGGCAATTTTTGAGATATTGAGAACCCTGAATCAGAAACGAGGAACGGCCATTGTGATTGTGACACACAACGAACGCCTCTCGGACCAGGCGGACCGCATCATTCATATTGTGGATGGGAAAATAACTGATGGGACAGAGACGTGAAGCGTGATCCGTGAAGCGTCACGCGTAAATAAAAATTGGTTTTCTCCTTACTCATCACGCATTACGCTTCACGCCTAACTATTTACTTCCGCGCCGCTGAAATCCGATCCTTAATCACATCGAATGTGGCCTTGGGTACGACCTGCTTGGCGACCAACTCTCCGCGAAGACGGTAGGGCCGATTGGCAATGATTTTTTCGGCCATGTTTTTCGTGAGTCCCAAAAAAAGGACCAAATCATTGACCGAAGCTGTATTGATATTCACGGGAGCGAGGCCACCCTTGATCGGGGTCACGACAGGAGCCGATGCGGACGACGGTTTGGGTTTGGACGCCACCATGGCTTTCGTTCTAGACA
The DNA here is from genome assembly GCA_022561525.1 of Nitrospinota bacterium. Lineage (GTDB taxonomy): Bacteria > Nitrospirota > Nitrospiria > Nitrospirales > UBA8639 > Nitronereus. The sequence continues at coordinate 3,488 of JADFRB010000070.1, read as the reverse complement.
GCGGCGCCTTGGGTGTCATTGACGCCGGAACCTTCGCCACCTGTCTGGCTTTCGCTTGTCGAGCCTCTTTTAACTCTTTTTGATACCGGCGAACCGTATCTTTCAATGCGCGGTTTTGGCTTTTGAGTTTTTGATGATTTTGCTTGAGTTTTCCGAACTTGGCCGTGATTATGCGGCCCTTTTTGACCACTTCGGCTTCACGCGCGGACAGAAGATCCCGTTCATTCTCCCGGCCTTCTTTAATCCGTTGGATTTCCGCAGCCATCATTTCCAGATCCATCGCTACTTTTTCATTTTCATTTCTCAGTTTGTCATTTTCCTGTTCCACGGCTTCCCGCATCATCCGACTTTTTTCAAGGTCAATTTTGGCGGATTCCATATCAGCCACCGCGGCTTTGTATTTCTTTTCTGAAACCAAACAGCCACTCAGCATCAGACCCGCCAACACCATCAGACTGATCACCATCAAAAGTCGAGTGACTGGCCCACGTTCATTGTGTTTCCTGTTCATCTGGCCCTCATTGTGTCAAAAGGTTATCTTCACTATGACAGGCTGGCAACCTTGGGGGACCAGCCCTGGTCATTTCGACCCTTGGGAGAAATCTCCCTTTCCCTGCCACGCTTGGTAATGGATCCTACCACCAACGGAGAGATTTCTCCTTTCACTCGAAATGACAGAATGGGATTCCTGCTTGGTCAGCTCGAACAGGCTTGTAACCTTGTATCTCCTCTCCGTTGGTCATACTAGGCCCTTCGATCGACTCAGGACGCGAGCCCTTTGAGGAAGATAAAACTTTCGAGAGGAAAAACGAATCAGGGGTAAAGACGGGACAGCATTCTGGGGAATGGAATAGTTTCTCGGACATGATCGAGTCCACAGATCCACGCCACCGCTCGTTCAATGCCCATTCCAAACCCGGCATGTGGGACAGACCCATAACGCCGTAGGTCAAGATACCATCGGAAGGCATCCTCGGAGAGATCATGTTCCTGTAAACGAGAGAGGAGAGTCTGATAGTCATGAATCCGCTGCCCACCGCCAATAATTTCACCGTACCCCTCTGGCGCCAACACATCCATGCACATCGCAAGATCAGGCTGTTGTGGATCGGACTGCATGTAAAACGCTTTGATCGCCGCAGGATATCGATGCACGATCAACGGTTTGTGATATTCGTTGGACAACAGCGTCTCGTCTTCGGCCCCAAAGTCATCACCGGATTGAATAGCGGATCCGCCCTTTTGTAAACGGGCAACAGCCTCTCGGTACGTAACCCGTGGAAACGGCGGGGTGATCGCTTCCAGCTTGGACACGTCGCGTTCTAACACTTTTAATTCTTCTTGCCGTTTCGCTAACACACGCTGGACGATCATCACCAAAAATGCCTCGGCCAATTCCATGACATCGGCTAATTCCGCAAAAGCGACTTCGGGTTCGACCATCCAAAATTCCATCAGATGACGACGCGTTTTGGATTTTTCAGCTCGAAAAGTCGGACCGAAGCAATACACCTTGCCAAACGCCGCTGCCGCAGCTTCTCCATACAACTGTCCACTCTGCGCCAAATAGGCCGTCTCCTCAAAATATTGCGTCTGAAACAGGGTCGTCGTTCCTTCACAGGCATTGGGTGTGAATATGGGCGTATCCACTAACACAAACTCACGATCATCAAAAAAGTCTCGGCAGGCCTTCACGATTTCATGACGAATCTTCAGGATCGCATGCTGTCGACTAGACCGCAGCCACAGATGCCGGTGGTCCATCAAAAACCCGACACTATGCTCTTTGGGTTGAATAGGAAAAGGCTCAGCGAGTTGAAGGATGTGAATGTGGGAAACATCCAATTCATACCCGCCAGGGGCACGGTCATCGGCTCGGATTCGCCCTGTCACTTCAATGGAAGATTCCTGAGTAAGATGAGAGGCAGCCTTAAACTGTTCCTCATCCATTGTTGCCTTACTCAAAATGGCTTGTAATTCTCCCGTGCCATCACGAATGGTAAGAAATTGGACTTTGCCTTTTGAACGGTGACGTCGCACCCAACCGCGAATTTGAACTTCCTTCTCGTTAAACTGTTCAATCTTTGATAGAGAAATTGGTGATGGCATGGTTACAAATGAAATTAACGAATAAAAAAACTCGGTCCTTTTACCTGGGAAAACCTACGCTACGAAACCTTTCACGAGAATGCAAGAGGACACGAATATTTTACTCGTGCTCACTGAGGGAACAGTCCAAAACTGTTTTCCATGCCATTCAATCCAAAGGACCGTTGAATAATTGAAAATTTCCCCAATGCCGTTCACATGTGATTCATCTTATGAAACGCCAAGAGCAACAGGGGATGTTCAAAAAGGTGCGCTCAGCAAGGCCGCAGGCACTTTGACGCGCGGAGCGTACTCATAGTACGTGAGCACGGCAAAGGGCCGAGAACGCCGCTGACGCCCTTTTTCAACATTCCCTATCCAACGACCGACGCCATGTTAAAGATCGGAAGATACATGGCCACCACAATAAAACCAATGCCGATGCCTAACACCACTATAATAAGCGGTTCAATCAGAGCTGTTAAGGACAGAATATCCCGATTCACTTCTTGCTCATACAGATCCGCCACTTTCTCCAGTGTGGTATCCAATGCTCCGGTTGATTCACCGACTCGCACCATTTCCGTCACAAACGGAGGGAACACGCCACTGGCCAGTAAAGGATCGGCCAGGGAATGGCCTTCGCCCACGCTGCGCTGGGCATCACGAAGCGCGTGCTCCAACCGACGCAACCCAGAGGTGCGACCTGCAAGAGAGAGGCCCTCCAAGATGGGCACGCCGCTTCTCAACAGTCCGCTTAACGTACGGGTGAAATGCACCAAGGCTGTTTTAAACAGCACGGTTCCCATCAACGGCACCTTCAGCAACAGATATTCTTGATAGGCTTGACCCCAATCCGTACGCAGGATTTTCTTCAGCAACAACCCAACACCCACCCCAAGACCCAGCTGCGAGAGGATATGTGAATTCATGAACGCACTGGCCTGAAGCACCACCGCCGTTGGCCATGGTAAAGCATCACCAAAATCAGTGAACAGCGGCCCAAACATGGGGATCACCCACATCACAAGGACGGTAAGCATCGAAAGCGCCACCACCAGCACCACCAATGGATACACGAGTGCCGCCCGAACTTGGTGCATAAGATTCAAGCGCTTTTCTAAAGAATCGGCGAGGCGCTGAAGGGTCACATCGAGCGCCCCAATCGCCTCCCCCGCTTCAACCATCCCCACATACCAGGGAGAAAACACTTCAGGATGTGCTCGCAACGACGATCCCAAGGGATTACCGGATTTCACGCATTTCCCCACATCGTAGAGAATATCTCGCAAGGTTGAATCAGAACTATGCCGAGCCAACGTGGTCAAACCTTGCAGAAGCGGAACGCCGGCTTTCACCAATGTGGCCAATTGCAGGGTGAACACCACCAACTCACGAGG
>JADFRB010000069.1 GCA_022561525.1 Nitrospinota bacterium | reverse complement strand
AATGTCGTATCGCCCTGAGGGGACTACGACTTTTTGTATTTCACCATACACCCCAATATCTTACACGGCTGTTTTGCGCCCAACTGCCGTTTCTAGGTTCACCTGCCATGAGCGGAGTGGAAAGGGTTGATGTCATTTTCTGGAGAGGAGTATAGTAAAAGTGTTAGGAAAACCGCTTAAAAACTTAGGCGTTGCTCATATGAAACATTCATAATTTCCGACTCGATGCTTGATCCAAGCAGCCACCCATGATGCCATAGTGTTGTCCATGCCAAAAAGGAGGCTAATTATGAAAACATGGTCATTCTTTATTGGGCTTCTCCTGACTTTGGTTATCCTCCAAGTCCCCGACAGCTTCGCGCGACGCACGCACCTCACTCCTGAACAAAGGGGCCAATTAGCACAAACCCAAACCGTGCTGGTCACGGTCTTGGCCTTGACTGAAAAAGGTCGCGCTGATCACACCGCCCTGGAAGCGATTGTGATTCAACGCCTCGAGAAGGTTGGGTATACTGTGGTAACCGATCGGACACAGACTCACGATATTGAGTTGAAGGTCAAATGTGAGGAACGAAAGACCTGGGCAGGGACGACTTCTGAAGGCGGTGACGCCGAGCTTGCGGATGCTCCTGTCCGGCTCTGGAATGGCCCAGCCTGTCTATTCACCTACCTCCTCAATGGAAGAAATTTGGGATGGTATAAGGAAGTGCGGACGCCGTTTGAAGACTCGATCAGTGCAGCCAAAGCAGCCGGGGCACATGATTCGGGCGTGTTTGCCTTGGAACAACTGACCACGCAAGTCTCCAACTATGACTTTCCGGTCATGATCACCGCAGAATGGGGACAACCCGAGCGGTTGCTCAAACTGTTAGATTCCCCTGATACCGCCAAGGTCAGGAAACTGAAAATCCTTTCCGCCTTGAAAACCTTGGAAGTCCATGGCGCCCTTCCCCAATTGACCGAGATGATGAAACAGAAGGACCTGGCCCAGGAAGCCATTGTAGCGCTTAGAGGCGTGGGCGTCGATTCCATCCCCACCTTGATTGATTTATTTCAGAACTCCCAACAACCGGAAATCCAAGCGGCAGCCGCAAAGGCTTTGGGAGATATCGCAGGTGCCAGTGGCAACCCCGACACCCTTCCTCCCCTAGTGGCGTACTTGAAAGCCTCATTACAAAATATGAAAACCTCCGAGGACATTAATTATCTGGTCTTAACTCAAGTTGTCTGGGCCCTCGGCAAACTGCGTGATGATAATTCAATGGAGCCGATGGAGGAATTGAATCAAAAAGTGTGGCTGATTTATGACAAATCACAGGCTATGACTCAGCTTCGCGAAGCTACCAATTGGACCTGGAAGCAACTGGATCTTGATGGACATATCAGTTAAAATTCGGCATCTGCCGTCCAGGCAGGGTGTTTCCCGGTACGGGAAATGATGACATAACGATCGCGGCCAATCGCCTTGCATGGTCGTTGGCCTTTTTTTATATTTACCTCGCCATCCTAATAATTGACTCTATCCCGGTCAGGAGGCCTCATGATAACCAAGAGTAGAAAAACTATGGTGCTGTGCGCCTGTCTTGTCGTATTCGGACTGTCCATTGACAGTTCGGCTCGCCGATCGCACATCACTGCGGAACAACGCGCGAAACTCGAAAAAATTCAAACCGTGTATCTGGACGTCTTGGCGCTGACGGAAAACGGTAAAACCCCATCCGACGATCTCACATCGGTGATCAAACTCAGGCTTGAAGAACTGGGGTACAACGTCGTCACGGATCGAAAAACCCAGGCCGACGTACAATTCTGGGTCAAATGCGAAGAGCAAAAACGCTGGAAGGGCACCACACGGTCGGGAGGCGATGCCGAATTGGCTGATTCGCCCTCTCGTCTTTGGAAGGGGCCTGCCTGTTTATTTACCTATCGGTTGGATGGAAAAGATTTAGGCTGGTACAAAGAAACCCGAACAGACTTCCAAGATGCCTATGCAGCGGCAAAAAAAGCCAAAGTCAAAAAGTCTGGGCAATACGCGATGAGCCAACTCAAACTCAAACTGCAGGAATTTGATTTTCCCGTTATGGTGGCCAGCGAATGGGGGCACACCAACCGGCTAGCCATCTTGCTTGAGGCACCCGAGACATCCAAGGCCCGAAAGCTTCGCATCCTTGCCACACTCTCGAAGATACAAGCCAAAGAAGCCTTCCCCCATCTCATCAAATTAGCTCACGATGAAAACGATGAATACGCAGAAGGAGCCATTATCGCCCTTGCTGGCCTGGGTCGTACAGCCACCCCCATCTTGACGGATATCTTCGTGACCCCAAAAAACTCTCGAGTTCAGGCGGCAGCGGCCAAAGGGTTAGGCCTCATTGGAGCTCATTCAGGCGATCCGGCCATCACCCCGCCCCTTCTCGATTATTTAAATAAGAACCTCGAAGACATGGATGAATCCTCTGACATCGATTTCCCTGTCCTGACCGAGGTCGTCTGGTCCATTAGCAAACTGCGAAACGACAAGTCCATTGTCCCGATTGAACAACTCACCCTGAGAATTTGGTTGATCAGAGATAATTCAGAAGAAATGAAAGAACTTCGCGACGCCGCCAATGTCGCCACGAAAATGGTCGATCTGGATTATCAAATTATGTGAGTGATTTTCAGCCTAACCTGATACAAGAACCCTCTTCTTAGAAATAGGAAGAGGGTTCTTTTTACCACGAATGGTTCCATGCACTCATTGCAAACTCCTCAATCGGACTGGACTCCGCATTGTTTCATGCTCCTACTCATTTCCTGCGTTACATTTTTCACGCCATTATCTCACGCCCAACTCACTGGCGACCAAGCAGAGTTGATGCGTTTGCATGACAACGCTGAAGAAGCCATGTCGATGGGCGACCCTCAGGGCGCGGCACTGAACAGTGGAAAAGCCGCGCTCATGGCAGGGCTCATGGCCAAACAGGAAATCCGTCCTGCGCCTCACGCGCATTTCAAAAGCCTTGAGGCGTTGCTTCGTGCACAGGAACATGTGTATCGAGCGATCGCCTTGTTTCAACAAAGTGGAGAACACATTCCCGCCTCGTCTGGAGTGTGCCGGACCATTTCCCTGGCTTCGACTCATCAAAAAAAGGCTGAAACTTTTTTACCGAGTCCCCTATCCGAAGACCCTCTGTTTCAGAATCTGCCCATCGATTTACATGAATGGAAAGAGACTATTGAAGAACTACAAACGGATTTCATGTGTCGGGACGCCACCCGCAGTTAATCAAGGCAGATTTGTAAGACAAGGGCTGGAAGGGATTGTAAGGCTTTCGGAGGAATTCCTCATCAAAGAACTGATTATCGAGCTCATCACTTCTTGAGCCAAAGTGGATTGCATCACCACCGACGCCCTCGCTCGTGCTTCACGTGATGTCACATGCCCCTCACGACCGGATCGACTCACCACACCCACCACCCGTTCCTGCAATCGGTCGACGATCTGGATGTCACCACACCACCGCGCGTACACAAACAACGGGTCAAGAGAATCAATATCCCACACACGGACCATACCTGTGATGAGTAAATCCGGAACCTGATTGTTCAACGCTGCTTGAGGTTCAAGCCCTGCTCCTGACAATGAGCGATCGGTCATCACCGGCAACCCTTCTTGCCCAAGCTTTTGAACAATCGCCGATTTCACATCAGGAGATTGCTCCCCTTCGATTCGCACCTCAACCAGAAACTGTTCCGTAACAAACGCATCAAGCTCCTGGGTCAACTCACTCAATCGATACCGGGCAGGCATGCCACTTCCACTTTCTCGAATGACTCGAAGATCCTCATTCACCACCTCTCGCTCATGCCAGACCTGAATGGCATGCTTCAACTTTCCAATGCGGATAAGTTTGCCCGAGCTATTCCGAGACACCTGAAGATCATCGTCAATGGTTTGATCATACGCGTGAATTTTTTCTACTAGACCTCGTTCCACCTGTTGCCGATCAAGCCCGGCCAACACATATATTTCCTTGGTGTCAGGGTGGATCCATCGCTCCAAGACCTGCACATTATTCAGAACCTTGTTGGTCGTCACCTGCGTGGACCGTTCCAACGTCAACTCTCGTCGAGTGTGGGTTGAGCCATCTGCTTCCACTAAGCGAAAAGCCTCGGTATCGTGAACCCGCGATTGCACATGCGCCGAAAAAATTTTGGCCACCGCAGCATACGCCCGTTCTTCAGCTACTGCTCGAGATGCCCCATGCCCAACCCCAACCAGGTATCGGGTAGATGGATACTGCTCGTTTGATCCCATCACCCAAGAAGGGCGTTCCACCGACGAAAATATGGCACATCCACTCATCCCGAGATACAATCCTACTACAACAATGAATCTGATATTTTGGGCAATCGAATTCATTTCTCTATTCCGCCGTGTACACGGTCATAAATCGTGTTTCGCCAGGCTGCAAGGTCATGGGATATTCTGTTGAGGCACCTATGGATTTGCCATGCCGACCGAATGATTGATATGTCAAGGTCATCGATCCAGGCGTGACAGAAAATCGAGAGAGATGAATTTCATCCGGAAGCGTACGCCAACTTCGCTTGTCCGCTTCTTCGGTGGTAATAGCCACAACTTTCAACAATGCCGATACCACCGCCTGGATGAGATTCCTCGTCTTATCGTCTTTGGCGGCTGCCCCGGCGCCATAGCCAATGCCCTCAGCCGCTGACATTTTCAATGCCGCCCGGGCCACCGCACGCACGGTCACACTTATCAGTCGATCTGCAAGATTTTTCTTGGCCGCAGCTGTCACGCTATTCATCAATTCAGTCTGGTGTGTCTCTTGGCTCCCGTCTCGAACCACCCGAACTTGTCCATACGCCACACGAGTCTTCTGCGGCACGACCCGGGGAAGCGCGATTCTCACAATTTCCCCTTGGAGTCCATAGAGCACGGCATCCACTCCACCCGCACGTTGCGGACGGCGCCTTCCCAGTTGTTTGGTCGTCAGCAACAGGGACAAGGCCTCCAAGCTGATCGGCACATCAATAAACCGGTCTTGAAGACGAGGAGCCCGGCCATGATAGCTAATGACTATGATCTCCGCCTGATCGCTCGTCGATCGTGATTCCCACGAAATCTCAGGAAACGCTTGCTGATATTCAGCATGTTCATTCGAAAGATTCAATCGATGCGTGATCCGCAATAAATCTTGCTTCACTCTTTGGGGAATCGGCACTTCCGACCACGGCTGGGCATCTTGATACGCTTCATACGCTTTGCGATAGGCCACGAAGGCATTACTCAAATCCCCGCTCGCTTCATACAGAACACCCGTCAAATATCGGGCAAACGGATCTTCATGATAATCCTCTTCGTCAACGGTGTCAGTCAAGACATTGAGCCGATGATCAACCTTCCGTGCCTCAACCAGTGCCTCTTCCAGGTCCCCTAACCGGGCATAGTTCAACGCATTGATCACATTGATCAACACTTGTTCATAGGGATCACCACGAAAGGGGCGCTTGGTGTCATTGACCAATAACGACAACGCTTCATTGCGAAGGCGGCGCGTATACAAATCTTCGACCAACTCATCGGCCTGTTCCAAAAACTCAGTACTTTCTTCATAGCGACCTGCCAAATGAAGCGTCATGCCACGATCCATTAAAAACAATAGCCGGCTTTTTGATCCATAGCCAGCCTCAGCCTTCTCAATGATCGAAACCGCCTTGTTGGAGTTCCCCTGACTCAAACTAGCAGACAATGTATCGTAATGGGAAAGGCCCCCCGCACACCCCTCCATCAACAGAAGGGATAGGATCACAAGAAAAAATACGGAGCCTGATAAATTAAGAGGAAAGAAAAACGAGGACTGTGATGGATGGGAAAAGGATAGGGAACAAGAGCTAGGCGGGTTGGCGTGTGACAAGAATTTTACTTGCAGGATGTTGAAAAAGCATGCCCTGAGTATGGCCGAAGGGTCCGCCAGCGGCGTTCTCAGCCATGTGTCGTGCTCACGGACTACCGCGTACGTTCCACGCACCAAAGGGCCTGCGGCCTTGCTGGACGGGCCTTTTTGAACATCCTGCCTTGCCACTGGTGTTTTACGATTTTCATGTAGAATGAACAGCTTCTGAGATTATCAGAATTTTTGAAACCCTCTTAGACATCAGTCAGCTAAAAAAGCGTACGCTTCCGTTCGATGATTTTCTTAATCTTATGCTGGCCATACCAAGACTTGACATTATCTGCGAGGCTCACCAACTCTAAATCAACCTGATAATAAATAGCCTTAGTCCCGTCAGCCTCATCTTGAATGGTGGTGATCCGACCTTTCATCATATAGTCGGCTCCGATTTCATGCCCTGGAGCCTTTTGAGTATCGTCACGAGCATGGGTTGCCTGATCGAGACGTTCTTCTCGAATTTCCTGGCGTTCAGATTTGTCAGCCACAAACGTCACCTTTTGACTGTTTGTCATTTCCCGCTCCAGATCGGTAATAAACGTGTGCGTATTAATATGTTCGTGGCTGAGATTTTGGATGGTCCCAACAATCACGACTGGTTGCCGGCTTTCACGCGTGGTGAACTGATTCAACCACGGACGCGACAACATCTCGGTAATCATTTTTTCGGCCACTTGCTTGGAGTCGGTGTCATTCCACCGACCACTCAAATCGGTGATCACTCCGGGATCAACCCGTGTCACGCGTTTTTCGGTGGCACAACCGGAAAGAAGGACCATCAACAACCCTAGCGCGAGACACCACGAAAACTGTCGAATCATGTTCATAGCAAGTAACCACTCCAATATTATTCGATTCGCGATAATCCCTTACTCAGAAGACGCGCTGACTTGGCGCTTGGCCTCTTCTTGTTCCAATCGATCAAAAATACGTTCCCCGTTTTTCTTGACGAAATTCTTGACCTCTTTATCAAGTTCATTCGCTTGGGACAACGCCTCCTTCATATCCTTGAAAGACAGCTTGGCCAACACATAGTACATGTTCTTATCTTCATCTTTATACCGTTCAATTTGTCGAACGCCGTTGAGAGTGACTGCCGTGAACGTTTTAATCGCACGCTGCACATCCTGTTCCGCAGACACACCTGAGGTTTCCGTGGTTGCCGTGGTCGCCACATAGTCCCTCATTAAATATGCGGTATAGGTTTCAAAACTTTTGGCTACTTCGGCACGAGCACGGTTTTCGGCTATTTCCCAAGCAATAGATTCCAATGGCACTTTTTCAACAGTTCCCACCCCGTAAATCGCCTTACTGTCGTCACGATTCATGACACCTGACCCTTCCTGGACCCAGTCAGGAGCGCCGCCACATCCAGAGAGGAGGAAGCCCACCAACAGGCATCCACCTCCAACAAGACCATTCCATTTAGTCAGTGAATTACGTTTCACGGATACCCTCCTCAATTCTTTTCGCAATTTCGATTTCACCCGCACGAGTCAGCAAAGGAACCGTGCCCATTTCTCGCATATACATCCGGACAGGGTCAATGGTTTTACCGACCACAGAATCCAACGCGGCGATTGCCGCTGCATCAGCATTCTGTTCTTCAGCGCTTTCTTTCAGTTGCGGGACTTGTGGCGCAATCTCGTAGACTGCAATACCCATCTCTTCAAATACCTGTACGACATTTTCAAAGTCATCAGATTCTTCGATTCTCTCGGGCAGGGTTTCAGTGAGTTGCTCGTAGGTAAGATATCCTTGCTCTTTACCTTTAGCGATCAGTAATTTCAGTTTGGATTCTTCAGACTCTGCCTCGTCATCATCTTTTGAGACTTCGCGATTTGAGAGTACATCAAGTGCATCGAGATCTTCTGCCGCATTCTCAAGGGAATCTTCATCCAGTATAGAGTCAAAATCTCCTTCGCTTGCGTTGTTGGTCATAGGGCGTAGGCTCCGTGTTCGTGGCGATATCTTCGATTGACAGTAGAACGTGTGTAACTA
>JADFRB010000068.1 GCA_022561525.1 Nitrospinota bacterium | reverse complement strand
GCTGGAGCATCCGGCGTTGACGGTCAAACGGTCCATTGCCAAGTTTGCCAGTTTCTGGGGGCCAGAACGCTCGATTCTTGGAGGATTCCGAGTAGGATATTATCATCCTCCTCAATGGTTCGCGGTATTTGCTTCCGTTGTGATCATCCTGGCGTATGCTCTGGTGATGGTAATGGCGTGCCTGGGCGTTTTCTTGTCCGCACCAGATGATCGGAGAATTCATTGGCTGTTCCTGCTGATCATTTTCTTTGTATCAGGTATTCATACCTTGGTGTTTGGCCATTCTCGCTACCATCTCCCACTCATTCCCTTTCTCATTCTGTATGCGGCTTCGGCTATTACCCAGCACAGCTGGCAACGTTTGCGCGAAGGGTTCCGAGTTGCTGCGGCTCCCATCGCTGCCTGTCTCGCACTACTCGCGATATGGGGACGAGAAGTGCTCGTCGTGGAAACGGAACGTCTTAGAACGTTTGTCGATTCTTTGTTGGGGTAAATACCGCCATGTTTGGTTCATCCCTTCGGGCTGTTCTGTTTGATGTCGATGGGACGTTGTACCATCAAAAACCTTTACAAGGCCTCATGGCTTTTGAGCTCTGCTCTCTGCCTGCGACACTGAAGTCATGGCGGTTGGCCATTTCGACCGTGCAGACGCTCCGATGCTTTCGGTCAGCTCGGGAAGACTTGCGGCGAATTGGAAATCCTGAAGATTACTTATTGTTGGAGTTGCAATACCGGAAGGCTTCTGAGCGAGCCGGAGTAGAGCCAACTGATGTGGAGCGTGTGGTCAGTGAGTGGATCTATCGACGACCTCTCAAATATCTTCCCTACTGTAGGCGAAGGGGCATCGAAGCGTTCTTGTCGGATGTCGGTCGGAAGGGTTTGCGAATTGGCGTGTTTTCGGATTATCCCGTTCGGGCAAAACTCCAGGCGCTTGGGCTTACCAATCAAGTAGATCTCATGTTGTGTTCAACCGATAAAGAAGTTAATGCATTTAAACCTCATCCGCGCGGATTCCTTCATGCCTGTAAATATTGGGAGTTACGGCCGGAAGAGGTGCTGTACGTTGGTGATCGACCGGAGGTAGATGCCAAAGGCGCTGTAGCGGCTGGGATGCCCTGCGCCATTCTTGCCGAGCTTGGAAGTGGTTGGGGAAGGCTTCATTCTTCGGACCAGTATGTCATGGTACCTTCCTTCCGGAAGCTTCAACAGATTCTTGGAAACGGTTTCTAGCCCATTATTTTATCCATACGCCTGCAAAAAGATTTTCCCTGTTGAGTTAACGAGCTGAGGTTGTTGATGAAAGTTTTGTTTCTTGCCCACAGTTGTCCCTATCCACCCAATAAGGGGGATCGGATACGGAATTTTCACATTCTCAAGCATCTTTCAAGTCGATATGCGGTGACCCTGATCTATCCTAGTTATTCAAAACAGGATGCTAAAAACATTGAGCTACTCCAACCATACTGTTGGGCTGTGAAAACAGTGCAGCTTTCTCCTCTGCTTGCGAAATTAAGATGTTGTTTGAGTGTTTTTGGCAAGCGGCCTATCACAAACTCGTATTATTATTCCGGACGGTTAAAACGCCTCATTGCTGATGAGGAGTTTGATTTGGTCATGGTGGATTGCTCATCAATGGCGCCGTATGTCTTGGATGTCAAAAAGCCCAAAATCATCGATTTTGTAGATGTTGATTCTGATAAATGGCGTTTGTACGCAAAAATGGCCCCATGTCCCAAATCACTGGTCTACAATCTCGAATTTAGAAAATTGCAAGTATTCGAAGCGGAGCTCGTCAGACGATTTGATGCTTCCCTCGTAGTGTCGGAAAAAGAGAAAACCCTATTGCCTGATTCGGATCGGCTGGTTGTCGTGCCCAATGGCGTCGATCTGGAGTTTTTTACCCCCAGGCAAAACAAGGCCAAGGATACCCTTATCTTCACAGGCGCGATGAACTATTTTCCCAATATTGATGGCGTCTCTTATTTTCATCGTGAAATTTTACCGGTCATAAAACGGGAGGTACCCTCGGTGAAATTTATCATAGGGGGAATGGATCCACACCCAAGCATTAAACGGCTTGAGGGGGATGGGACCGTGGTGACGGGATATGTGCCCGATATGCGGGACTATTTGGGCCGTGCCTCTGTCTGTGTCGTGCCTCTTCGTATCGGGAAGGGCATCCAAAACAAAATACTTGAAGCCATGGCAATGGAAATCCCTGTTGTTGCGACGTCGGCGGCGAACAATGGGATCGATGCAACGGATGGGAGGGAGATTCTGATTGCCGACAATCCCCAAACATTTGCACGATCCGTCATGGAGTTGCTTAGTGATGCCCAATTACGAGAATCGTTGGCTGCCAATGCCAGGTCGTTTGTGGAGAAACACTATTCCTGGAATCGGAATTTGCAAAAAGTCGATGAGGCGGTCACCCTGGCTGCCGGACAATGGAATATGGTATGCGCGGGTGCTGCCTTGGCGAAATAGAGAGTTGACACCAACAAACTCAGAACGTTTTCTCGCCAACTTGGGGCCAACAATGATGACTTCTTTGATGCAGCCAATTCAGAAATCAAAGCTCCCTACACGGTTCCTCGTGCTGGTTCTGGTTACCGTAGCAACCTTCACGGTCAATTTTTATAAACTCGGGGAATGGTCATGGGATCACGACGAGGTTCCTTCGCTGATGGAACTTGGTGTTCTCGAAACGGAACGTGCTCAAGGTCGGTTCAAAGAGCAATTAAATCGTTTGCCTCAACTCATTCCCACCTGGTACTCCGCGCAGCGGCTCTTTCTTCGAGTTCTTCCTGCCGACGAATTTGGGACTCGCGTCCTTTCCGCGCTGTGTGGGAGCCTGACCGTTATCCTCGTCTACGTATTTGCTCGGCGCTGGCGCGGTCATTGGTTCGCGGCGGCTCTTACACTACTGGTCGGTCTAAACCAGTGTTTTGTTTGGCTTGTCCAACAAAACCGATTTTATTCCATGGCGATGCTGTTTTTTGCCATCTCTTTAGCGACGATTTGGTCAAAGTCGGAAAAACATCTTTCGATTGCATTATTGTGCGCGGTGTCCACGGTTCTTGCTGTGCTGAGCCACAATTTGTTGGCGGTGGTGTTCTGGATCGGCGGAATCGCGGCTGCAATGTGCTTACCGCTGCAAGTTATTCCCAAGGCCGTGGGTGTGCGGGCCCTTCTGGCCTCGGCGGTTGCCTTCTTCACCTACCTCTTGTACCTTCGTCCGCTAATGATGGGCTGGATCAGTGGCGGCACAGGTGGAACAAATGAACTTGTTTCGTTCGCAGCCCAGCTTGGCATTCCCACCATCGCATTGGCCATGGCAGGACTTGCCTGGTCCCTTCGGACCCTGACCAGGACTGACGGCTTTGCGTGGTGGTTACTGGTGTTGTTGGGTGGTATGGCATTCGTCGGGCTCTCCTCCGTTCTGTTGGGGAATTGGAATCCCCGGTACAGCCTGTTTTTCATGTTCCCGTTTTGGATTTTCGCTGCGTACGCCGTCGAGCAGGTCGCGCATCGGCTCGAGGGCCATTGGCATCGAATTGCCTGGTTTGCGTGCATTGCCGTCCTGTTGATGCCGAAACTGTTGAGCCATTATCGCGACGGCTCCAGGCACGATTTTCGGGCTGCGGCGAGCAGCGTTGCAGCCCTGATGGAAGGAAACGAGACCGTCTATTCCAACTGGCCCTTCACGCTAGAGTATTACCTGAAACAATACGGATCGCATCATGTTGAACCTTGGAACAGAACCACGAAGGACAACCAACCATCCGGGTTTGTCGTGCGGGCAACCAATGCGTTTACGCCGCTCACCCGCATGCCCCAAGGCGATATCGACCTGGTCGACCAAATTATGACGAGGCGTTTTGATGAACAAACGCATGTCATACGGATCTATAGAGTCAGGCCGAGGTAGCGACCGAGCAGATGCGAAAATAAAGTGTCCCCAGTCAGTTCCGTGGTAGGGTGGGGGGCAAACTCACATCCATCAAGTTGGTGTCACTGTCTGGCCTAACACCATCATTCTCATGACGCATCACCATCAAACAACAGGGCCCCGGTTGCACGAGGCGACAGACAAAGGTGCGGCGTTCGAGTTCGCAACACGGCTTTGTGAAGCAGGGTCGTTGGGGACAATAGCGAAGTGGTGTGACACAGAGCCTCCGATGGAATTGGCACATGTCACCGGACCCTACACGCACAAATTAGTTTATTGACACAAGAAAACGCCTTCAAGGCTTATGGTGGTTCAAGAAGGATAGACCCCTTGCTAAGAACTTCTATCAGCATGTGATTTTGGTCCTTTTTTGCGCCTTCTGGTTTTTTTGAACTGCATCCTGAAAAACGGCTTTCCTATTTGCCCTGTATGGAATGATCTGCCCTTAGTCCACGCCTCAGTCCTACCCATTTTTCTTCCTTTATTCGGAAAAACCTTTTTATCGTGGCGAACTAGCTTAGCTTTCCACCGATGGAGGGGAGTGTGGAAAGAGGGCTCGAAGGTGAGATAACCGGTCATCTGAGCTACGAAGCCGAGGTGCCCGAGGGCACGAGCAACAGAAAGTCGCGCCAGAGCAAAGGCAGGAAGACCGTACAGGTTGAAGCGGGCGAGATTGAGGTTTCGGTGCCGAGCGAGCGTAGCGCGAGCTTCAAACCTCAGCTTGTGAGGGAAGGGCAGCACCAGCTCGACGGGTTGGATTACAAGGTGCAGTTGTTATAATCTCGAGGACTCTCGGTCGGAGAGCTTCAGGGTCAGATCAGGGAGCTCTAAGGTGTCGAGTTTTCGCCCGAACCTATTTCCATTATCATCTTTCTGTCGCTCCTCGGCATGATGCCCCACAACATTTGCTCCCTTCTTAAAGGTCCAGTATGAATTCAGGAAATAGTTGGTAAGGAGGGCGGGAGCAATGCTCAGCAGCTGATGAACCTGGGGCACAGCTTTGGGATACATTATAGAAAGACCGACAAACATTCCGTAACTAAGCCCTAACGAGAGGATGGACACCGCGTTGAACTTCAGACCTTTTACATGGACCGAATCCCCTGCTTGCCGCCATTGAAAAGTCCAGTAGTTGTTGAGGAGGAAGTTGGAAATAATAGAGAGTTCTATCGCTATGGGCGAAGCTAAGAATTTACTTAAACCTTGCTCGATAAACAGGGTAAAGAATCCTAGGTTCACCACAATGCCGGATGCACCGACAATTACGAATTTGATAAAGGTTCTGGAGCTCTGGAGCCGGATCCACCACGCATTGATGATGAATTCCACAATATCCGATAACCCAAGCTTTGACTTTCCATGGGTCCTGTCTATGAAATCTACCGGGATTTCCCGAACTTTTGCACCAAGCATGAGCGCCCGGTGTAGAAGGGCTACCTGGAAGGCATACCCTTGAACCCGCAAGTTGCCGAGATCGATGCACTTTAACAACGAAGCCCGAATCGCTCGAAATCCGGCCGTACAGTCGCGAATTTTGTACATGCCGGCGAGATAGCGAGCAACGATATTTCCAACCTTGGAAATCAGGCGCCGCAATAGCCCCCACTCCACTGGAAGGCTGCCTCCCACAACGTATCGACTCCCGATTACGAAGTCTGCCCCGTCCTCAAGGGCTGCCACCATCTGGGGCACGTCCGAAGGTTTGTGCGATAGGTCGGCATCTATTTCGAATACGACATCGGCCTTCAACTCCCCCAACGCATATCTCATGCCTCGGATGTAGGCTGCGCCGAGTCCCATCTTGCTACCAGACAATAGGTGAACATTCTTATTGTATTCCGTCTCTTTTCTGACGACCTCCCCTGTTCCGTCTGGAGAGTTGTCATCCACAACGAGTATATGCATGTCGTGGGCAATATGGCGAAACTGCTCCTTCAGCTTGGTCATCAGGGGAACGATGTTTTCACGCTCGTTGTACGTAGGGACGATGATCACAATTTTCATAAACGAATGCCTTCGACCGTCTGGAACCAACAGTGATTTAAACTTACAATATAATATTTCGGAAGTTTTTCGGGAAACTACACCAGGAAAGGGTTTTAGGCTTACCCAGAAGGTTCACTAGCTGAACTGGAGACTGAAGCAGCAAGAGGGCAGTCCTAGTAAGGCCGAGTTTCTCAACTTTCCTTTAAAATCGAAACGGCCTGTTGCTGGCTAAATCGTGACCGCTTCATCAGAACCTCCTGACCTTATTGGCCTACCAGAAAGTTCTACTTTAAATGGGTCTCCGTTTAGGGAAAGCTTACGATTGAAGTCCATCCGTCTTGTTCTTCCTTCAACGGGGCCCACGTTGCCACGGTGTTCCCAGAAGTCATGATCACATCGGCGACATGGGCGCCCTTCCAGGCCTAGTGTTTTGGGGAGATCGAGGCGGCATACCACCACGTGGGGCCGTCAGCTTGGCAGAAGAGCGGAGTGACATGGCCTTCCTTCCAGTCCTGGTTGATGGGGGAGACGCAGAGGTAGCACATCCGGGCCTTGCCAGCCGGCTTCAGAAACAGCTTGGCTGTTTCCACTTCACGGCTGCGGATGTCACATCGAAGCGGATGGCGGGCAATTTCCTGGATGGATTTCAGATTGAGCCGGAGGTACGTACAGAGTTTTCAAACATCCTTTGGTATTCATAGCCACGCTGATAGGTCCCGCTTCAGGATATCTTGCAGGCGCAGGACATCACCGTGGAATTTTGCTTTGAGACTCAGCTCTTCCTCGCTGGCGGTCATCGACGTTCTAGCCGTATCGGGTTTACGTGCGTAACGGCGCTTCAACCATTGGCCAATCGGCGAACGTTTGAAGCTATCCAGAGGACGGCCTGCACCCGCCTTCACCAAAAAATCCTGAAGTCTGGCGAAGCGAACCTGATTGTACCGTTCGTTGGTGGACGGCGGTTGAAACGCTGGGTTAACTCCAAGAAACGCGAACAGCTTGGATAGAAATTCACGAGGGTCTCTCTGCAGATCATCGTACAAGAATACTTTTACGTGCTCCTGGTCGAAATGCGAATACACATGCTCCATCTGCGCCGCATACATGCCTAAATTGATTAAATATCGATAGTGCTTGCACGCTTCATGAAAGGTGAGTCCCTGATATTTCGATTCGCGCAACAAGCGATACGAAGATCGAGCTCGATCTACGGGGTTGCGTAGAATGACAAACAGTCGGGCTTTGGGTAGTAGTTGAGCGATCCGAGGGATTGCGCCTGGGACATTGAGATAGTTGGGGGTAACCTCACCAACTGCTTTCTCACCTGCATGTCCGGAAAAATACGCTTCGTACCACGTCAACCCTTCTTGATAGTGCCACGAAAAGAATTGCAACTCCTTCTTCTCTGGCACAAACACATCGGGATGTTCACGAAGGCAGTTGTAAACCCATGTCGTGCCAGCCCGCTGGGCACCGATGCCTAGAAAGTTCGGAAGCATGGGTCTGATCTGAACGGATTTGGTTTCGTCATGACCCGATCCCGGATCCTGGAATGGGTATGCCCGGTCAATCAAAAAACGGTCAGAGTCGTCGGCGTATACCTTCCCAATTACTCCGACGCTGCCACCAGTAGTTCGTCACTTGCAAGGGATTCTCGGTACAAGGCCGACCTATCTTTAATCCGAGCCACTCGAAGCTCGATATTCTCAGTCGCGCAATCCTCGATCAGTTCTTGAACCCGACGCAAGGAATCACCCCAAGGACACCAGCAAAGATTGAATGGATAGAGGAGTATTCCCCTCTCCGCATGTGTAGCTCTTGCGCAATGGTGAGAATTATACTTAATGACCCCCGTTAGGCTCTTGGATGTGCCCGTTCGGCTCAATCGTTTTTCGAGGAACTCAATACCTCATACAGAGGCCCTCCATGGGGCTAGCCAAAACCCTCGCTTCCTCCTTCATGTCCCATTTGAGCCCGGGAGTACGCCAAATCGGCGTTTGAGCTCGGCGAGATTGCCTTGATGGTCCGTGATTCTGACGGAAATTTGGCCCTGGGGCAGATTCGTCAGGGGCGTCTCGAGCGGGAGGGTCCAGTCATGGTCCTCCGTCGGAGTTGGCGGAA
>JADFRB010000067.1 GCA_022561525.1 Nitrospinota bacterium | reverse complement strand
TAAATTATTCAACCGACCACTCAGAATTTCCCATTCCCGCGACCATAAAAACGAGAAAATGTAAGCCACATGCGCAAACCTACTCCTATTAAAAAAATAAAGGGCGGTGTGACTGCCCCAAAGGGGTTTCTGGCCGCAGGTATCCATGCCGGAGTGAAGCCCGCTCCTACCTTGGACCTTGCCCTTGTATCGTCGGAACGGGAAGGCCCAATCGCGGGCGTGTTTACCAAAAATCAAATCCTGGCTGCCTCCGTGGTGTTGAACCAACGCCAACTCAAGAAAAAGACTGGACAAGCAATCATCATCAATAGTGGCAATGCCAACGCCTGCACAGGTCCTCAAGGGATGGCTGATGCCAAAGAGGTCTTAGACTTAACGGCAAAACATCTTGGCATACCTAAACAAGCTGTATTTGTCGGCTCAACCGGGGTGATTGGCCGAACCCTCCCCATGTCACCTCTTCGCAGCGGAATCCCTCAGGTAATCACACAACTCAGTCGCGCCGGTCATACCCTAGCGGCTGAAGCAATAATGACGACCGATACCCACTCAAAAGAAATTGCGTGCCAAGCTAAGATAGGCCGTCAGGTCATCACGATTGGCGGAATGGCCAAGGGTTCGGGGATGATCCACCCGAACATGGCAACGATGTTGGCCTATCTCACGACCGACGCCGCGATCACCCCACATGCGTTGCAACGCGCGCTTACGCAGTCAGTAGATGATTCATTTAACTGCATCTCTGTTGATGGTGACAGCAGTCCCAACGACATGGTTTTGTGCCTTGCCAATGGCCTGGCACAGAACCCTCTCATCACACACGGCACACCAGCCTGGAATACCTTTCAAACCTTACTCCAACACACCTGCGAATCGCTCGCTTTAAATATTTGCCGAGATGGCGAAGGCGCTACGAAACTCGTCACAATCATTGTCGAAGGGACCAAATCCCATCGCGAGGCGAAACAGATTGGACAAACGATTGCCACATCCTTGCTTGTCAAAACCGCACTATTTGGCGAAGACCCAAATTGGGGTCGTATCATCGCGGCCATAGGACGAGCAGGAGTCCCGCTCAATCCCACACACATCACGTTGAAGTTTGATGAGGTCACGGTCGTTCAGGAAGGACAACGTGTGAGCACACAAGCCGACCATCGAGCACAACAGGTCATGCGACGTAAAGAGCTGACCTTGTCCGTTTCATTAGGCAAAGGCGCAGGCTTCCACCGGTTGTGGACAACCGATCTTTCTTATGAATATGTGAAGATTAACGCCTCCTACACGACGTAAACCCTTTCACCATCACTCGCCTTCTGGCTATCACAGAATCCGCATTTTCCCATTCGTTCTTTACATTCACCCCTGTCTTCTACATCATTGGAGTAGCTCAAGCACCTCATCACCGATCAGGCGTCATCCCAATCAAAAAAATAGACAGGGTTGGCCATGGAAAGTATGACATGGATCACATCAATTTCAGCAGGCCGACCATATAATGGTTCGTTGTAAACTGCTGGTCACCATAAGGAATACCATGTTGCAAGCCTGGAAGCAGATTGCAAAACTCTCGATTTTTGTTCGCCTTACGTTAGGCTACCTCACGATCATGGGTTTAGTCATAGGGGTCAATTGGTTCATTCTGAACCAGTTGCGGACATTATCCGAATTAGGCACCGAATTAGTGTCGTACTACTACCCCACCGTAGAGACAGGAAAACGCCTGCTCACCAGCTTGCTCGTTCAACTCAAAAGTGACAAGCAATACCTCGTCTTACGGGATACGAGCCTGTTAAAGGAATTTCTGCAGGAAGCCGGGCAATTTAAAAAACCTTACTTTCTCTCATCGACCAAGACCCTTCAGAAGAAGTCCAGACACTACTTCAACAGATTCACGATTCACATGATCAATTCCAAACCTTGTTTCTCAGCGAGGGAGTAGAACGGGCGAATCGCTACACGCAAACCTTGGCTCAATATGAAAGCAAACGAGATGCTCTCGTCGATGACATGACTCAAGCCATTCGATCCTACATCGCCTTACACGAGCAGCAAATCATTGCTGTGTTGAGTGAATCTCATGAACGGGCTAAGCAAGCGGAAAACATTACACGTCAATTGATGGTGTCGGGAGTGGTGTTTGGAATGGGATTAGCCGGAATCGCTACATTCAGTATTTTACGACCCTTGCGACGCGTCCAAAGACAAATTCGCCAAATTGGGCAGGGAGAATTTCGTACCTCCATTCAAGGCGAAGTCCCGTAAGAGCTGCGAGAGTTAGTCAGCACCGTCAATTGGATGGGCAGGCAACTGCAAGAACTCGATCAAATGAAAGCGGAATTCCTGGCCAATATTTCACACGAACTTCGCACCCCGCTCACCTCAATCCGCGAGGGCACGCAATTACTCCTGGATCAGGTTCCCGGTCCTGTGACCCCGGAACAACGCCAGACGCTTGAGATCTTGCTTGACAGTAGCCAACGCCTCAACCAACTCATCGCCAGCTTACTGGACCTCTCAAAAATGGAAGCCAATATGATGACCTATAATTTTTCACCGACGAGATTAACCCAGCTCGTTCAACACACCGTTGACAAGGTACAATTATTGGCCGAACGAAAACACATCCAGTTCGTTATCGATGATCAGCTTCCACCAGAGCATCTCTTACCGTTGGACGGCATCCGCATTGAGCAGGCGTTAGAGAATCTTCTCTCCAACGCACTCAAATTTAGCCCACACGACTCATCGATTACCCTCACGCTTCATTGCAACTTGAAGACACACGTCACCGCGATTGCGGTCAAAGACGAAGGGCCAGGTATTCATCCAGAAGACCTTCCCCATATTTTCGATCGGTTTTATCAGGGGAAAACACCAGAAGGGGAAACCCGATTTGGTAGTGGCATCGGTCTTGCCCTGGCGAAAAAAGTCGTTGAAGCCCACCACGGAACGATTTGGATCGATAGTGAACAAGGAAATGGCACCACCGTTCACTTCACACTTCCAGCAGAGATGCTTCGAGAGACGGCTCATGCGTCGTAACAGGTTGCCTATCCGCTTCAATGTGCTGGTCAGTCTCTTGATGTTTTCAGGCTTGCTAGGAATAACGGGATGTCAAGAATTCACCCCCTTTCCTGTGGCAGCCAATTTTTCCAAGACCGGAACACGGATCTCCCCTTCCATGATTTTGAATCCGGATCCTCAGGATGCAAAATTTCTTGATGCACTTGGGGTTCGCGCAGACAACCAATTATCTCAATGCCGAAATCCCACGGCTTGTACCCAGGCACATTTTCTTAAAGGCTTAACCGCTTTACATTCCAATATCGATGTCGCCAGTTATCACTTTCAAAAAGTCATAGAGTCGTCACCCCAACATCGTGTGAGTCAGGCAAGTCGGGTGTGGTTGTGGCTCTTAGACGAACTTCGTCCGTCCAAATCCCAACCGGCCTCTGCCAAAGACATGACTCGAGAATTGGTCCGGACGTTACTCAAGCGAGACCTTGAGTTAGTAGAAGAATTGCCCGTTCATACCACTGGCTCATCAGATCTGAAGCTTCACCTGATTGCCCAAGAAACCAAAGTCAACGCCCTGAGTGAGCAAATGCATGAACTCTCACAAGAAGTGGCGACACTCAAAACCGAATCGGCCTCGATGCATGTGCTTCAACAAGAGTTGCAGGCCCGTGATAAAAAGGTCGCCGAACTCACGAGTCAACTCGATGCGCTCCGACGGATCGATCAGGAACTCAAGGAAAAAGCCACACCCACCACTCCCTCGGAAACTATTTTGACCCCCAAGGAGGAATCTCGTGACAGCCCTTAATGCCACCAAGGAACGCATTCTCATCATGGATGATGATGAAGGCCTACTCACCTTGTTACGAATGCGTTTGACCTCTTTTGGCTTCGACGTCACCGTCTGTTCAAACGGGAAGGCCGCGATTGCCCATATTCAAGAAGATCTCTATGACTTCGCCATCTTGGACGTCAGGATGCCGGACATGAGTGGGCTGACAGTCATGGAGGAATTGCTACAGCTCCATCCCAACCTTCCCATCTTGATCCTGACAGCCCATGGCTGCATTCCGGATGCCGTGGAAGCCATGAAAAAAGGCGCGTACTCGTATTTAACCAAACCCTTTGACGATAAGGAACTGCATGCGTGCATTGATAAAGCCCTGTCGCAACAGCGCATGACTCAGGAGATTCAACGATTAAAGATGTTGGTCAACGAACTGTATGGGATTGACAATGTCGTCGCTCGCAGCCCGCAAATGCAGGCAATTCTTCAACAGGTGAGTCGAGTGGCCAATACGGATGCCACCGTCTGTATTTCCGGAGAGACTGGGACCGGCAAGGAAGTCATTGCCCGTGTCCTACACTGTAATAGTTCACGAGCCACAGGCCCGTTTGTCGGTGTCAATTGCGCCGCGATCCCGGAATCACTGTTTGAAAGTGAGTTATTTGGACACACGAGAGGGTCGTTTACCGGAGCCTATCAATCAAAGATCGGCCTCTTCGAAACCGGCCATCGAGGAACGCTCTTCCTGGATGAGATTGGCGAAATACCGCTTGCGCTTCAAGGAAAATTGCTTCGAGCCATCCAAGAGCGAGAAGTCTTTCCCATTGGCGCCCGGCAACCCATTAAAATCGATGTCCGGCTGATTACGGCGACCAACAAAGATCTGAGCGCCGCCGTACGAGAGGGTCGATTTCGAGAGGACTTATTTTATCGCATCCAAGTCGTCCCGCTTACCCTTCCCCCACTCCGGGAACGGAGACAGGATATCCCCATCTTCGCCCAACATTTTTTGCAAAAGAGTGCAGCCCGTTCCAACAAAGCCATTCGCGGCTTTGTTCCCGAGGCCCTGCAAAAATTGACCGTCCATTCCTGGCCTGGCAACGTCCGAGAATTAGAAAATGTCATAGAGCATGCTGTGATTATGGCCACACAGGATATGATCACGGCTGATCTTCTTCCCATTGTGCAACAAGCCGGCAAAGGTATGCTCGCCCCCCTGACTCAAGCCAAAGAATCCTTTGAACGAGACTATTTACAAACGTTACTACAAATTACGGAAGGCAATATTTCCCGATCCTCTCAAATCGCCGGGCGATACCGTTCAGACTTTTATAAGCTGTTAAAAAAATATCACTTATTTCCAAAGAATAAATCCGACCAATCTGCATAAGGGTTCGCGCAGGCAGGTCGGGGCTTTGTCGTCCTCACGTACTCCATGTACGATGCGGGCGCCAAATCCCCTGCGGCCTTGCTGGACAACTTTTTTTCAACAACCCCACCACAGTGGCATTCGGCTCCGTGAATGGCGCCGACTCACGCTTTCATTCGCCTCAACAAACAGGAACAACACAAGATTCGCCCAAACCTTCAAGAATGAGGCAGAACCTCACCAACCTGGACACACGGACAATATTGCCGATCTAAAACGACGACTGGAAAGTGTAAAGAAATTCGTCACCTCGTCCGACTAAATGCCTACAAACTATAAAGATTTTAAATAATGAGCACTGTCGTCACGACCTGGCACCAAAGGATTGCCCAGTTCTGACCGAGGTTGTCACAAATCATGAATGAAGATCTTCATCACCAGGCACGTGGGCACTCCGGGGTGATCATCGGCTCCCTGCTTGCCACCATCCTGCTCGGTCTCATCACCGCGTTATACTACGAAATCTTTGCCGGCTTACTCTATGATTGGGATAACGATCCCAACTATTCTCATGGGTTTATTGTTCCTTTTATGTCCGCCTTTTTTGTCTACGAACGATGGAGCGGTTTACGACAATTGCCGATTCAACCAAGTATCTTGGGCATCCCCATCATGATTCTGGGCATGGCGATGTTGGTCATCGGATCAGTGGGCGCTGAACTCTTTGCGCAACGCGTGTCGTTTATTGTGATGATCACCGGACTGACACTGTTGATACTCGGCAAACGGATGCTGGTCACACTGAGTCTCCCCATTGTCTTCCTCCTGTTCATGATCCCTCTTCCGGCTATTGTCGTGAATACGATCGCCTTCCCCTTGCAAATTTTTGCGGCACAATCCGCCTCATTTTGCCTCTTTAATTTAGGGATACCAGTTTTACGAGAAGGAAACCTCATTTACCTGGCCGGAACAACCTTAGAAGTGGCCGAAGCTTGTAGTGGCCTTCGCTCACTCGTGGCATTACTAGCCCTCGGGACCGTCTATGGTTATTTCTCCCAACGCCAAATGTGGAAACGTTGGGCCTTGGTCTTATTGTCCATCCCCATCGCTATTGTGGCTAATGCACTTCGGGTCACGGGAACGGGAATCTTAGCAAACTATTGGGGCACGGAAGCCGCAGAAGGTTTTTATCATACGTTTGAAGGCTGGCTCGTGTTTGTGGTGGCGTTTATTCTCTTGCTTGGATGCGGCACCATCATCGCAAAAATCGGCAAACAACCGCCTCGCCATTCCGTGACTCCGGTGTGAGGACCTGAGAGAAAATAACTTGGACATTTCGCAACCAATCTTCGGGCCATCCTTGAACGGGCCTCAATCGACAAACCCTCAACATAGCTGTGCTATGCTTCGGGTTTTTCTCAATCGTTCCGTCCAAATCCGACCCAAATCTTGGCGCGATATGGTCCAAGGTATTTTCTCTCAGGTCCTAACTCTCATGACACTCGGCCTGGTGTTACCTGCCAAAGAGAAGGCTCGAAACGACTGAAACCGCGTGTCTGTTCACATGGAGCAATCATGAAACCTTGGCCTTTTGTGGTGGCATCACTGATTCTGGTTGGAACGATTGGACTCATACAATCGCTTTCCCACGGAGAACTCATTCCCGCGAAAAAACCCTTTGCTGACTTTCCAATGACACTCGCCAACCGCTGGGAAGGCCAAGAACTCCCACTTGAGGAAAAAGTCCTAGAAAAGCTCAAGGTCAGTGATTATTTGATGCGCATCTACACCCCCACCCCAGCAGCCGCGGGTGCACACCAGACGCCTCCCTTGGAACCCGTTTCATTGTACATTGGGTATTACGAAAGCCAACGAACCGGTGCGACCTATCACTCTCCCAAAAATTGTCTGCCTGGGGCCGGCTGGAATTTTGCCGATACCAGTATGGCCTCGATTCCCATGACCAAAAGCGGACCATCAATTCTTATCAATAAAGTGCTCATTCAAAAGGGAGTTGATCAACAACTTGTACTGTATTGGTACCATGACCGTGGCCGAGTGATTGCGAGCGAATACTGGGCGAAAGGCTATATGATTTGGGACTCGATGACCAAAAATCGAACGGATGGCTCATTAGTCCGCATTATTGTACCAGTCTCCGGCACACCGGAAGAGGCCTTTGAGGTTGGCGTGGCATTTCTCAAGGACATGTGGCCAGTCTTGTTGACCCATATGCCTCCATCCGCCATGACATGAGGGATTAGTTGTGGCAATTGGCTGGTTAGTTCCGATATTCCTCAGTTCACTCGCCTCACTCTTGCTCGCAGGAGCCATTCTTCTTAAACGATCGCGTGGACCAGTGGAAAAAGCCTTGGTTGCCGTCCTGGTCACCACGGCTTGGATTCAAGCCGGCCATGTATTGGAAATCCTTGATCCTACACGAACGCTCATGTGGAAACAGTTGGCCATGGTAGGAGAAATCATGTTTCCCGTCACCTTGTATAAGGTGGGGGCCTCATTTGTCGTTGAGCACCATCCAGATAACATTTCCAAAAGTAGGTGGCGGTTTCAAGCCCTTTGGATCCTGGGCCTTCTGTGTACGGCCATTCTTTTGGCTTCCACGTTCTTTCCTTCAGCAGATCTCCTTCCACTCTGGGTTCCGGGCAAAGTCATCAGTCTCTTTATTTTAGTCGCCTTAGTGGCGGCATTGGCCCAATTGGAACAAGTCCTCCGCGCTTCTCGTGACCCGCTCCGATATCAGATCGCTTTCCAGTTCGGCCATGGCCCCAATGATCGTAAACATGGCCTTGCCCATCGGGCTCTCGGTGTCGATCTGATCCTGAACGCTGATAAAGCGGATGAGGACTTCACCGCCGACGTGGTGCGGCGTATCGTGCAGGCGGAGATCC
>JADFRB010000066.1:1155-8117 GCA_022561525.1 Nitrospinota bacterium | reverse complement strand
GAGGAAAGTGGGTGTGCTGACAAAGTGGTCTCTTTATCCAGAATGGCGCATGAAATTCAATCGGTAATGGCGCTGAAAGACAATATGTCTTCGTGTGAGGCTTTGTTGGTTCGGGCTTCAATATAGACAGGAAACGGAAGGCGGGAGATGGAAGGCGGAAGAAGAGGGAAGACGACGTGTTCTTCTCCCTAACGTTTCCCGCCTCACATCTCATGTCTTCCGATATGTGCAGAGGAGGAAATATCCATGATTCAAACAGCTGATGGCATTGGTTCTACAACCGACAGCATGGATTCAATGGATGAAGTGTTTCAAGTCGTGAGTTTTGAGATTGGGGACGAGGAATATGCTGTTGATATTCTTGAGGTTCAGGAAATTATTCGTATGGTCGAGATTACTCCGGTCCCGAAGGCTCCCCACTATGTCGAAGGTGTGATCAATCTTCGAGGCAAGGTCATCCCTATTATTGATATACGACTTCGATTTGGAATGTCCGCGGCTGAGCGTACCAAAGAAACTCGTATTGTCGTGGTGGATGTGTCACGAATTATAATAGGGATTATTGTGGATTCGGTTTCTGAAGTCCTCCGCATCCCTTCGAATCTCATTGAACCTTCCCCGAGTGGAAAACAAGGTGGAACGGAATTTCACAAAGGTGTGGGTCGTGTTGATGGCCGACTATTGAGCTTGCTGAGTTTGGACAGACTTCTGGGATAAGGGATGGTGTTCTAGGTTCGTGCAATAGGTATATCGTCATGGATATTCTTTCAATAATCGGAATGATTCTTTCCTTGGGCGCCATTTTTTTGGGGCAACATCTCGAGGGCGGCCATATCAGTTCGCTCCTGCAGTTCACGGCGTTCATTATCGTCGCGGGGGGGACGTTTGGTGCCGTGATGCTTCAAACACCCATGCCTGCGTTCATCAAAGCCATCAAGTCGCTTAGCATGGTGTTTACCAATGTGCAAGTGGATATGAAGGGGCTGATCGCCCAACTGGTAGAATTATCGAATCTCAGTCGAAAGCAAGGCTTATTAGCGCTAGAGGGGAAATTGAAAATGTTGGACGATCCCTTGTTAAAAAAGGGTCTGCAGATGGTGGTGGATGGAACTGAGCCAACGAAAATTCGAGAAATTCTGGATGTCGAAGTCGAGATATTCGAAGAAGAATTCGTCAGCGTCGGTAAGGTGTATGATGCGTTGGGTGGGTATGCACCCACGGTCGGGATTATTGGCGCAGTGCTCGGCTTGATTCACGTCATGGAAAATTTGGCCGATCCCTCGGCGTTAGGGGGAGGTATTGCCGTGGCCTTCGTCGCCACGGTGTATGGCGTTGGCGCGGCCAATCTGTTTTTTCTACCCTTTGGTGGAAAAATCAAATCGAAGGTCAAAGAACTCGTGATGTTCCGCATCATGACTATTGAAGGGTTGGTTGCACTCGCTCAGGGTGAAAACCCGCGGATGATCGAAGAAAAACTCAGTGGCTATCTTCCTGAAAAGGATCGCCCAGTGATTGAGTAAATTATCGCCAAACGATCCGCCCGAATAAAGCTCTCTTCCCATGGCTCGAAAGAAAAAACACGAAGAACATGACAATAGTGACCGGTGGCTGGTGTCCTATGCCGATTTTATTACCCTGCTCTTCGCCTTTTTTGTCGTCATGTATTCCGTGTCATCAGTGAACGAAGGGAAATATCGCGTCCTCAGTGAATCCTTGGTTCTAGCCTTTACCAATCATAAACCGATGGGCCAAATGTCAATCGTGGAATTGCCGCTTAACCAATCGAAGCCGGCGATGGAAAAAGAAATCCAACAGCGGCCAGATGACTTTCAAGTGTATATGAAAGTGGCCCGTGCGGTGGGTTTTCTCGATAAAAGTAGTTCCGACGTATCGGTCCACAATACCGCACGGGGCATTACCATTATCATTAAAGATGAAGTGGCGTTTGATAGTGGAAGTGTGCAGATGAAGCGTGAAATCATAGAGGTGTTGGATTTGATTGCGGCCCTTGTCAAGGATTTGCCGAATCTCATTAGTGTCGAGGGGCATACGGATTCCGTACCGATTCGGAGTGTGCAATTTCCCTCAAATTGGGAATTGTCCGCCTCTCGAGCAGCGGCACTTGTCCGATATTTTGTGAATCAGCATCAGTTACGTTCAGAGCGTTTTTCAGCGACAGGATATGGCGGAGAGCGTCCTCTTGAAAGTAATGCGACCCCGGAAGGGCGTTCGGCCAACCGTCGTGTCGAAATTGTCATTTTGCGAGAAACCACCGTTCCAAAAGGCCATCGGCTTCCCTCCTTATCTTAATTCCTTGCGCTCACTTCATTGTAGCTGTATCACGTGTCTCGTCGTGTGTGAATCCAACGTGTTTTCTCTCCTGGGCGGCGAAGCGCTTCCGGCCTTCGTCGCTGATGGGCTACGAACGACTCCTCTTGTGATTCCCTGGGCAAAAATATTCTGAACGGCAGGTTCTGCCTAGAACCGGATGCCAACTCGCCAAGCAAATTTCCAAGATTAATCGCTCCCTTTGAATGTTCAGACAAGACAGTCCGTGTGGTATAAGCCTGTGCCGTGTAAGTGAGAGGGCAGAGTCTTCGTTAGTTCTTCTGCGCTTTCCAGACCCAATTATTCGGAAAGTAGCCAAGGCGATAAAAAGTTGGCATGGGCGTTGCTACCTTTTGAACAACGAGGAATGTCAATAGTGAGCGGTAAGGTAGGGGGAGTAGGAACGGACTCCCTGTTTTGTACTCCTTACTATGTATTCTGTACTCCTTATTTTTTCCATCAGGAGGTGTATGCGATGAATCGAGGAGTCTATCCCCTGGTGGCGGGAGCCATTACTCAGGAACGTCAATTAGAATTGCTCGCGCATAATATCGGTAACATTCATACGACGGGTTTCAAGAAAGACCAAGCGGTGTTTGGAACGATTCTGGCACAGTCAGTGGGGCGACCTGTGGCGGGCTTTGACCTCTTTCCGCAAGTGGCTACTGTTCTATCCGATACCAGTCAGGGAATACTCCGGCATACAGGTAATCATATGGATGTTGGGCTAGAAGGTGAGGGATATCTTGTGGTGTCCACGCAGGCTGGGCCGCGGCATTTTCGAGGAGGGTCACTCAAAATTAATTCCAATGGCGAGTTAGCCACTCTATTGGGGGATCCGGTGTTGGGGAGGAATGGTCCCATCAAAATACCTGTCGGTACCATGAATATTGATCGGCAGGGTGTGATTCACGTGGAGGGACGTCGAGTTGGACAGTTGCGGATTGAACGGCTGGTGTCTTCGACGATTCCGGTAAAAACTGGGGACCTGTACTGGGAAGTTCCTTCACAGAAACAGGTGGTGGATGCGCCGAATACACAAGTATTTCAAGGGAGTCTGGAACAAGCGAATATCAACCCCAGCCTGGAGTTGATCAACATGATTAAGGTCACGCGGAGTTATGAGCAAATGCAAAAGGCCATTCAAACCATGGATGAGATGACGGGACAACTGATTCAGTCAGCTCGGACGCAGGGGTAGGTAAGAACGTGAAGCGTGAAGCGTAGAGAAAAAGAAATGTGGGCTTCGACGCATCACGCATTTCGGATGACACATCACGAAATCACCAGATGGTCCTGTAGAACATGAATATGAGAACAAAAGATACACCATCGTTAGGAGGATAAGATCATGCTTCGTGCAATGCATACGGCCGCAACGGGCATGGCTGCTCAACAACTCAATATTGACACGATTGCCCATAATCTCGCCAACGTGAATACCAACGGGTTTAAACGCAGTCGAGCGGAATTTGCGGATCTGTTGTATCAGATTCAACGACTCCCAGGGTCGAGCGCGTCAAATGTCGGTGTCTTTCCCGTTGGAATTCAGGTGGGTGCCGGGGTGCGTCCTGTGACGGTGTCCAAGGAATATATTCAAGGTAATCTCCGCCTCACGGACAATGCCTTGGATATGGCAATCGAAGGGCAAGGGTTTTTCCAAGTCCAACGTTCGGATGGAACGACGATGTATACACGGGCTGGTTCCTTTAAGCAGGACAATACCGGTAATTTGGTGACGGGAGATGGAGATCCCATGGTGCCAAATATCACGATTCCGTCCGGGGCGTTACA
The DNA here is from genome assembly GCA_022561525.1 of Nitrospinota bacterium. GTDB lineage: Bacteria > Nitrospirota > Nitrospiria > Nitrospirales > UBA8639 > Nitronereus. The sequence goes on along the minus strand of JADFRB010000066.1, from coordinate 3,995 downwards.
AATTGACATTGGTCAGGATGGGACGGTGTCCGTCCTGCTTCCCGGTGTGACCACAGCCACGCAGGTCGGGCAAATTCAACTGGTTCGGTTTGACAATCCCGCGGGGTTGATTGGGCAAGGCGGGAATTTATTTTTGGAGAGTACGGCTTCCGGCGCGGCTCAGGCAGGAACTCCCGGATTTTCAACGGGCTTTGGATTTATTCGCCAGGGCTTTCTTGAAGCGTCAAATGTCAATATCGCTGATGAGTTGATCAATATGATCATCGCTCAACGAAGCTATGAAATAAATGCGAAAGCCATTCAAACGGCGGATGACATGATGCAGATCGTGAATAACCTTAAACGGTAAGCGGTGAATAGAGTATAGTCAGGAATGGATAGTGAGGAGTCAGGTGACACAATCAGGAATCTTTGTATCTCCAGCAATTTACTCCTGATTGACCTTTGCCGTTTCTAGCTTGAAGAATAAGAAGGAGGTGGGAAGCATGTGGTGGCTCAGGATTGGAATGTGTGCCATGTTCGTGTTCGCGGCTCCATTGTTGGCAGTGGCTGAGGTCGAGGTCAGATCACCTCTTCCTGTGGTGACTCCTTCAGCGTCTACGCAAGCTGTGACTCCACAACAATTTCAGGTTTCCCTCGAAAAGCAATTTCGTCAACAATTCCCAATGCAGGGTGTCGATTTCTCCGTCAAGATTCTTTTCCCGAAACAACCCATTTTGGTTCCTAAGGGTCGGGTGGGCATTCAGATTCCTCCAGATACGATGAATGGACGAACCGGACGACGTTCTATTCGTGGGGCGGTGCACGTCAATGAACAGTTCGAGCAAATGGTGAATCTCGTTGCGGACATTTCCGCCCACATGCAGGTGGTGGCGCCCATCCGTTTTATCAAGGCGCGAGAAATCCTCCAACCTGAAGATATTCACTTGATCGATGTCGCGTTGCCCGCGCTCCGACATAATTTTTTGCAACACGAGGATATGGCGATTGGGAAAAAGGCGGTGCGGCATCTTTCACCCAATCTCCCTATTCAGCAACCCTATCTCGCCGAGCCACCTGTGATTCATAAAGGCGATCGGGTGCTTCTGGAAGTACGCCAGGGTCGCTTGATCGTGCAAACGGTGGGTATCGCCAAAGAATCTGGAGAACCCGGAAAAACCATCGCGGTGAAAAACCAGGCGTCTGGTCGTGAAGTCATTGGCCAAGTGGTGCATGCCGGCCTTGTCAAGGTGTTGTTTTGAGTGAATGGCTGAACCGGTTGCCGTGTGTACTGCGAGTGGTGTGTCCCTTGGTGATCCTGCTCTTTGCCACGGCATGCGATAAATCCCTGCCGGTTTTCCAAGAGAAAGACGATCGAATGCTGGATCTACCGATGATGGACCCTCCCAGTACTCCAGGGTCATTATGGCAGGCCGGGAATGGACGGGCGTACATGTTCGAAGATCTGCGGGCGAGTCGAGTGGGAGACATTGTGATTGTTCAGATCGTGGAACAACATAAAGGGTCTAAGAGCGCCAGGACGGATGTAGATCGTGAGTCTACCTACGATGGGAGCCTCGGAGGTTCGTTTTTCGGATTGAATAATTTGGCATCCATCCTTGTCGATGGAGTGGAACTCAATGCAAGTACCAAAAACAAATTTGAGGGCTCAGGATCAACCAGTCGGGAAGATACCTTAACGGGAACCATTGCGGCCCGTGTGGTGGAAGTGTTGCCCAATGGGGATATGCGGATCCTGGGTCGTCGAGAGGTGACGGTCAACAGCGAGAAGCAAACCATGACCCTCTCCGGGATTGTCCGCCGGATTGATTTAGATACGTCCAATACCGTGCTGTCTTCCTCTATTGCGGAAGCGATAATCGAGTATTCGGGCCTGGGTGTGGTTGACGACGTTCAACGACCGGGTTGGGCGATGCGTATGTTCAATTGGATCGTGCCGTTGTAAGGATGTGTGGGGTCTCGGTGGTTGCGAGTCGTTGGTACTGGGGATTTAATACCCCCTTTTTTTCGAGCAACGGACAGCGATTTTCCTGATGAGGTTTAAAGGGTGAAGAGATTCCAGCAACTATGTTTTCTGATCGTCGGGCTCATCTTGGCTCTCTTAGGAGGGGATGGGTGGAATTCCACTGAGGCCGCTCGAATCAAGGATATTACCTCGATTGAGGGCGTTCGTGACAACCAATTGATCGGGTACGGGCTTGTTGTGGGGTTGGACCGAACTGGTGATTCGGTCGTCGGCGGACAATTTACGGCACAGGCGATTATTTCGATGCTCAACAACATGGGGATTAATTTAAAAATTGATCCGAATCAGTTGCTGACCCGGAACACGGCCTCCGTGATTGTCACGGCGAAATTGCCTCCCTTTGCCAGGCCGGGGATCAAGTTGGATGTCCAAGTGTCTTCACTGGCCAATGCAAAAAGTTTAAAGGGTGGCACGTTGTTGATGACTCCCTTGAAGGCTCCGAATCAAGAAGTCTATGCCGTGGCGCAAGGGCCGATATCAACATCCGGGTTTGGCGCGGGTGGTGGCGGAACGTCGGTCACAAAAAATCAGCAATCGGGCGGGATTGTGCCGAATGGCGCCATTGTGGAAAAGGCCGTGGATTTACACATCGAAGACTGGGATTCATTTTCTTTGGGGTTGCAACAAGCGGATTTTACGACGTCGCTCCGAGTCGCGGAAGTGATCAATACTCATCTTGGTGAAGGCATTGCCACTCCCGTGAGTTCCGGGCAAGTGGTGGTGACTGTACCCGATGCCTTTAAAGGAAAAATTGTACAGTTGATCGCTGCCGTAGAAGGGTTGGATGTCAAGGTGGACGTTCGAGCCAAGGTGG
>JADFRB010000066.1:0-1144 GCA_022561525.1 Nitrospinota bacterium | reverse complement strand
CGTGAATGACCGCACGGGAACGATTGTGATGGGGGAACACGTGCGTTTGTCGAGCATGGCGGTTTCTCATGGGAATCTGACGATCAAAATCAAGACGAGTTTTAATGTATCGCAACCAGGACCGGCCAGCTTTGGCGGGGAAACCGTTGTGACGCCGGAGGTCGAGGCCACGATGGACGAAGAAAATGGTCGCGTGATTCAGGTGGATGGTTCCATTACCTTGGGTGATTTGGTGAAAGCCTTGAATTCTGTAGGCGTGACTCCCCGTGACCTTGTCGCCGTGTTGATCGCGGCAAAAGCCGCCGGGGCACTTCAAGCCGATTTGGAAATGATATAGTACGTCGCTTGTCGCTGGTCGCTCGAAAAAAATTGGGGTTGAAGGGTCCCCGTCCCAGCAACTGGCGACGAGCCACTGGGGATGAGCCACCAGCAACTGTTATCTTCGAGGAGGGGGCTTATGATTCCTGGAGTTGAAGGACTCGTGGCACAAGCAACAGATCATGCGTTTGCAGATGGCCGCATTGAGGCCATCAAAAGGGACATTCAGGAGGGAAAAATTAAAAAAGCGAGTGAAGAATTTGAAGCGTATTTTATTTCTTACCTACTCAAAGTGATGAGAGAGACCGTACCGAAGGGTCTTTTCACGCAAAACAAGATGGGAGAGGTGTTTCAATCTTTTTATGATGAAGCGATTGGCAAGGAATCCGCAAAGATTGGGGGGTTTGGCTTAGCGCAGTACATTGAGGCGAAACTGCGTGAAGATGAAGTGATCCTCAGTCGGGAAGGCAAAATGGAATAGCCGGGATGAGGATGGAAATTTGAAATCCGAATATCGAAATTCGAAACACATCCTAAAACCCAAATTCGAATGTTTCAAACGGGTCATGTCGAAAACTCGAAATCCGAATGTCGAAATCCGAAACACACCCGAAATGTCAAATTCGAATGTTCCAAATGGATCATGCTGACTTATGTAGACAGGACTTCTCCTTCTTTACCATTTGAACATTTGAAATTGTTTCGGATTTCGATATTGGGTCTGTTGAATATTTCAGGTTCATGGCCCTTAGATGCTCAGGAAAGACGGCTCGCATCAGTGGGATGGAAGGTTCAAAAAAGCATGCCCTGAGTCTTTCCGAAGGGT
>JADFRB010000065.1 GCA_022561525.1 Nitrospinota bacterium | reverse complement strand
GCGTCGCTCATCGCTTCCATACTCCCGGTATGCGCGCTCTTCGCTCCTTGGCTCGCTCCAAAATCGTCTCGGCCAATTGTCCCGGTTATTTCGTGACGGACCCTAAGAGCTTGCGCGGACTTTTGTGATCCAACTGCTGTTTCTAGGTTGAAGGTCGTGGGGAGGTATTTGATTCAGTTGGATGATCCTCTTTGAGTATCGATTTCTGACCTGAAGACAGGTTGAACCGTCTTGCCATGGTCTCCAGCTGGCCGACAAACACGAATTGGTTGAGAACAGGCTAGAAGTTCAGCACACGTGGTAGGAGGCACGTCAATTTGTCAGGCGTAGTATCGACCGAATCGATTCGCGAGGATGTCCGAGAGGGCAAAAGTTTCCTGTGTGATGAAACCCTGGTAGCGATGAGGATCAGCGAATACGGAATCCACCACACTGCACAAAGCCGCGGCGGTTGTCACTTGAATCGCGGACCACAATCTTCCTGCGATGGTCTCCGGATAAATCTTTTTCACGTAGTTTTCTTCCATTAATTCTCCCGCTTTCCTTCCCACGACAGACACGTAAATCAGCACCACATCCTGAAAGGTTTTGGGGATCGCATTCTCCAGGATATGCTTGAGAATCTCCCGTTGTGTGTTGAGTTTGAGATCATTCATGAGAAAGTGAATTTTTTCGCAATGGCCTGGGTAGCGAAGGGTTTTATAGTTCATCGTTTGGACTTTGCCTGAGTACGTATCCGCCAAGGTTCCCAGTCCTCCAGAGGTGTTAAACGCCTCGTATAATAGTCCATCGACTTCGATGGTCTCATACCCTTCGAGCGGCATGAGCGTGGTCTTCAATCCATTTTCAATTCCATAGCACACGTTCCCGTATTCGTTAATTAGGCCGTCGGTTGACCAGGTCAGAGAGTATTTCAATACATTGCTGGGATTGATGGGCAGGGCGCCCACCCGCATCTTCACGGTTTCGAGTGTATCGAAATGGTGCATCAGTTCGTTGGCGACGATGCTGATAAATCCCGGTGCCAACCCGCATTGAGGGACAAAGGCTTTCTCTCCGCCGCGGCTGATCTGTTCAATTCGTTCGGTGACTTCAACATCTTCGGTTAAGTCGAAATAATGAATGTTATACTTGCGGGCCACTTCCGCAACCGTGGGATTGCAGTAGTAGGGAAGGCTCGAAATCACGGCATCGGGTTGATGTTCGTTCACATAGTGTTCGAGGGCCTCCCTGTTTGATGCATCAAGAATCGTATAGGTGATCGGCGCGGTTTGACTTTGAGCGGTCCCTGGCTGATTGACCTGCGTTTCGATATCGGCAAGGTGAACCATGTACTCTTTTGTCTCTGCCAGGAATGTTCCGATCAGCGAGCCGATTTTTCCGGCGCCTAAAATGAGGATGGTTGGCATAGGTTTCCCCGGTGTCAGTTTCTCACGGTGGATTGCATCAGAGCATCGGCTTGAGGCGGCGAGAAGCCCTGATACCCTGCATGGCGTTCGATGAGTTCAAGCACGGAAAACGGGCCCCCATCTACCTGTTCAGGGACACTAAAGATTTGCCGGATAACGTCCCCTTTATCGCCCAAAATTGATCCCGCAAAGTTGATGCCCTTGTGTTGAAGGCGGTGCATGGCGGTTTCGATGTCCTCTACCAGAATCGCGATGTGGTGTAGGGTCTGATCCCCAAATTGATCCACCCAGCGTGGGATCACACTGGTTGCCCCGCGATCATCGTCATAGGCTTGGTCAACAAACAATGCCGGAAATCCTGGAGCTCGGTACACCTTGGCGTGCCAATCACTGTATTCCAAAGTCTCGGAGTAGGCATAGCCCAGTTCCAAAAACTCTTGGGCTCGCTGATCGATATGGTGGGTTCGGATGGTGATATGGTCGACCACTGGCTTGACCCCAATGCCTGCCGCATCCAGGACATCCTTCACGATTTGGGCGGTACGATTTCTGGACACATAGTCTTGAACATACGCCTCGACACGTTCTTCCAGTTTGGCCTTGTGGTCCATGGCATTCACCTTGTGATCAATTGGTATCGATTTGTGCCCGCTGCAATTGCCCACTATAGTCCACGTAAATGGATTTCCACTCACTAAAAGTATCCAAAGCCGCCTGCCCGGCTTCACGGTGCCCGTTCCCGGTGTTCTTAATTCCTCCGAACGGGAGATGCACCTCGCTGCCAATCGTTCCAGCATTGATATAGACAATCCCCGACCGCAGCTCCCGCATGGCATGTTGGGCTCGATTAATGTCTTGAGTGTAGAGTGAACTAGACAGTCCGTATTCCACGGAGTTATTCACCTTGATGGCTTCGTCGAGACTGTTGATTTCGAGCACGCTCAAGACCGGCCCAAAAATTTCTTCCGTGGCAATGCGCATTGTTGGGGTGACATTGTCGAATAGGGTCGGTGCAAAGAAATATCCCGCCGCATAATGTCCCTCGGTTAAGGGGTGCCCTCCCGTCCTCAGTTGGGCCCCTTCCTGCACCCCAACTTGAACCAGTTCGTGCACGCGTTCGAGTTGTGTGTTATTGATCAACGGTCCAATATCAATAGAAGAATCGAGACCATCGCCAACTCGGAGCTTGGCCATTCTATCTAGCAACATCGACACCATGTGTTCTTTCACCGCGGCGTGGACAATCAGTCGGCTGCACGCGGTACAACGTTGGCCGGTTGTGCCAAAGGCACTCCATAAAATTCCCTCAACTGCTAACTCCAGGTCAGCATCTTCCATGACAATGATGGCATTCTTGCCACCCATTTCCAGGGCGACCCGTTTGTAATGGGTAGCTGCATCAACCGCGACTTTTCCTCCAGTGGCCTTTGACCCAGTGAACGAAATAAGGGCGACGTCCGGATGTTTTACCAGGGTGGCGCCTAACTCAGGCGCACTGCCTGTGACCAAATTGACGACTCCGGGAGGTATGCCCGCCTCTTCCAGGGTCTTGACGAACAATGCAGCCGTATAGGGTGTATCTGGCGAAGGCTTCAACACGACGGTGTTGCCCATGATCAATGCGGGAAAACTCTTCCACGAGGGAATTGCCATGGGGAAATTCCAAGGAGTTATCAATCCGACGACGCCGAGCGGTTCCCGGATCGCGTACCCGGATTTATTCGGGAGCTCGGAGGGGGCGACATGTCCGAATTGGCGACGACCTTCTCCACCCATGTAGTACGCCATATCGATGGCCTCTTGAATGTCGCCTCGACCCTCCATCAAGACTTTTCCCATCTCACTCGTCAGGGCCTTGGCAAGTGTTTCCTTGTCATGAAAAAGCCGTTCAGCCACTCGAAATAATAATTCTCCCCGACGAGGGGCAGGCAAACGATGCCAGGATTCAAAGGCATCACGAGCGGCGGCTACTGCATCATTCATGTCCTCTTCATTGGAGTCCGCGCATTGGGCAACGAGATGACCCGTTGCAGGATTTCGTGTTTCGAAGGTCTTGCCCGATCGGGCCGGAATCCATTTTCCCGCAATAAAGTTGTGAATTGGATTTTCCATATTCATTCCTCACGTGGTTAGGGTGCAGGAAGTGTTGCGGGCCGTTCTTTTTTGAACCGTAAACTCTTAGTCAAGCTGTGTAGATCCAGCTACCAATCTTTCCCACACAAGACCTTTCGGTTCTTTCCCATTGGCTTCTTTAGTGAAACTCTGGGCGTTGAAAGGATTTCAAAGCGACCACTCAACCTGTTATCGGTCCTCTCAAAAATGCGGGAGGAAATTTAACGTTTTTTGACGACACAAAAAAGGGACGGAAATTCGAATAAGGAAAAACCAAGACAACAATGAATCTAAGGAGGGGTAGGCATATTTCTCATTCCGGGAACATTGCTTTTGATTAGGAATGACGACTTAATGATTAGGATACTCTCTCAATCAGGCGGAGACAAGACCAATCTCGAAAGGGAATTGCATTGTGAGGGAGCTGCCAATCAGATGTCGTTGGGGAATCCTGAACTCCCTGTCTCCAATTAATCACTGAGGGCTTGCTGGACGGCAGAGATGATTTCTCCAAAATTGGGTGGCTTGAGTAATATGGCTCGGGCGCCTGCCTTCATCGCCATATCTTTTTCCTCCTCACTGATATCTCCGGTGAAAAAGATGACTGGAGATTTCGGGTCGGGTTTTTGTGAATATCGTTTGAGGAATTCCACGCCATTGAGGACAGGCATTTTGTTATCGGTAATAATCAAATCGAAGTGTTGTTGCTCAAGCAATTTCAAGGCGGCGGCTCCATGTTCCGCTTCATCACACTCATACCCTTGGGATTCTAAGACCGCACGGAGGGTACCTCTCACTGCGGCTTCATCATCGACTAATAATATTCGTCCCATAGTACTTATAGCACTCCAATCCTCGTAGGAAAATCCGCTATCGGTGAATCCTGTGGTCCATTCTCCTATGAAACCCCTAGGTACCGTCAATTACCCAAAAGAGGGGGGTAGTGGGAATTTATTTTGCTATTCCCGATTCGTCGAGGAACATTAGGTGGTTTGAAGGAAAGGAAAAGTGATAATAGTGTTGATTGTTAAGACGTTTCCTGGGAATGGACAAACATGAGCAAGAAAGTGAAAACAGGAATCTTAAGATGACACCAAGGTTGATGCGAAGTCCTATCTACTGAAAACGACGTAGGAGGCGGTATAAGGAAATTGTCGTATGGACCAGACGAATCAGGAAAAATTGCGCGTAGTGGGAGTGCCTTGCTAAGAAAACCGGCGTAAAGAACTAGCTAAACCGATGCGGGAAAGTCCGTAAATGAGCCATTTCGAAGGGTCAAAATTATACAATTTGGACCCGTTACGATAATCGCTTTGATACATGTGATGATAGTTATGGTAGCCCTCACCAAAGGTGATGAGCGAAACCCACCAACTATCCCGGCTCGAATCAGAAGTTCCATGGGGTTGGTCACCCCAGAGGTGGCAGATGGAATTAATGCAAAATGTGGAATTTAAGACGAAAAACGTTCGGCCCACTCCAGCCAAAAGAAAGCAGCCGAGACCACCAACCCACCCATTGTAAAGAAAGCCGACGAGAAACGGAAAAGCCAATCCGGACAGGATTATCGGGACATAGTAGCGATGTTGCCACATGACAACTCGGTCCTGCTTGAGTCGGGACGCGTATTTATCGTCCTTATGGGGATCACGTAAAAACAACCAACCGCAATGACTATGCCAAAATCCCCATTGGGCGTTGTAGGGGTCTTCATCCTGATCACAACGGGCATGATGTCGAATATGATCAGCTGCCCATTTAAACCCTGAGTTTTGGAGCGCCCATCCCCCGCCAATCAAGAGGAGCACTTTGACCCAGTCGGGACAGTCAAAACTTCTGTGAGCGAGGAGTCGGTGGTAGCCGACGGTAATTCCCAATCCCGTGAACATATAGAGGACGGCGAACATCGTCCAATCTAACCAGGAATAATCGTAAAAATAAGCATACGTGGGGAGACCAATGGCAGCCCCAATAGCGATCAGAATAAATAAGCTTGTTGTTGGAATGTCAGCTACCCGCGTGTGGGTGCTATCAATGGTGTGATGCGTGGTGGTGGTCATGTATCTGAATAGTTTGATGTTTTCAAGAAGGCGATACTGCTTAACCCCAAAGTCTTACTCAGAGTATCGACATATTTCCCAATTCAATAGACTTTATCGGGGTCTAACACAGTTCGTAAACAGAGGACTCTCCAGGGTACCCTTCTTTTGATGGATTGTAAAGACCAAAAAAGCATATTTTTCGCATATTTTCATGTATATGAAAGGGCTATTGGCTTTTGTGAAACAGGAGGCATGATGCGGAAGGGGGTGGAAAGAGTGGCTTTCGCCTCCCGTTTCCCGTCTTATGCCTGACGATTATTTAAGCAAAGCGAAAGGTGCGCATTCTCGAAACTCTTTCAGGTCCAAGGCCTGTCTTTCTTTAAAGACGGAAGGATGCCAGCTGTATCATCACTCGGTCTTTCATAAACACAAGGCCAGTTAATAACCACCGGAGGGTCGATTTCGTTCTTTGGGGCGTGCCTCGTTGACCACGAGATTCCGACCTTGAAAGTCCGAGTCGTGTAACGCGGTGATGGCCTGTTGGGCCTCCTCGGCGCTGCCCATTTCGACAAACCCAAATCCTCTCGATCGTCCGGAATATCGATCGGTGACCACATTGGCCGATTGCACTGTTCCATGGGTCGCGAACAAGTCTTGAAGTTCCTGGTCTGTTGTGGAATACGGCAGATTGCCCACATAAATCTTTTGATTCACCACAACCTCCATTGAAGAGTGATATTGTCTAGAGAGGTAGGAAAGAGAAAGAAAGGGCCGACGAGGAAGAGTTGGCAGATCGCATGACCTCTTCTTTGGGCTCACACTTTTCGAACTGGGTCCTTCTCACCAGGCAACATTTGTTCTGGGCCCATTCCCGCTTGGCTCAACATCGCAAGGCCCATTGGCGCTGCATTGCCATTTCAGCCTAGCACCAGTTGTTTCTAAGATCAACTGAGTTGCGAAGCCCAAACCGATTTCTTTGGCGTCACTTTCAACCCCTTCAAGAATCCTTTTCGAACAGGGAGAACCGGAGGTGAACGATGATTGGCTATTGAATTTGTAGGTAATCAAAACGAAAAGGCCATCTGAACAGGATCGTGAGAAACTGGAATGGGCAAGGTGATATGGAAGGTTGTCCCTTGGTCGACCTGGCTACTGACCTCAATGGTTCCGCCGTGAGCCTGAATGATTTGATGGGCGATGGCGAGACCGAGTCCTGTCCCTTCGTGTTCTTGGCTTTCGTGTTTGGTGGTAAAAAACGGATCGAAAATATGCTCGAGTTCCTTGGGCCCGATACCGTGACCTGAATCGGAAATTTCTATTTGAGCCCAGGAGTCACCGGTCGTATTGATGACGGAATAGGTGCGGACGGATAAAGTTGGGTTTCCGTCATCCATGGCCTCAAGCGCGTTAAAAAACATATTCAGAAATACTTGCTGGAGTTGTTGCCGATCCAGGCGAAGCGAGGGCAGATCGGTCGCAAAATCTTTATTAATCCGGATCTGCTTGTCACCGGCTTTGACCTTAGTAGCGTACAGGCATGCATCAATAATGCTGTGGATGTCTTCTTCTAAAAATTGGGGAATCGGATGATGGGAGTAATTGAGGACTTCCTGACAGAGCCGTTCAATACGCATCACATCATCGGTCACAATTCGGCCAAAATTCTGGATAAACTCGTAATCTCCCATGCGGTGAGGGGCGAGATGCACAAACGTTTTGATGGAGGTCAGTGGGTTTCGAATTTCGTGCGCAAATCCGCCAGCCATAATTTCCAGGGAGCGCAGTTGATTGTTCCGTTGGATCAACAGTTGGGATTGTTTCACCTCCGCATAGAGCAGGGCATTCTCCAAGGCAATGGCGGCATTTCGACCGAGCGACGATAATAATTGTAAATCTTCGGCAGAATAGCCGATGTCTGTGTGGCGCGGGCCAAGCATGCAAAATCCAATGAGTTGATGGTGCCTATTCAAAAACGGCAAACACACATCCACCTCGAGGGCTGTGAGTTGTTGCACCAATGGTCCAGGGTGGTCGTGCGTGTCCAAGTACTCCAGTTCATCCCGAACCAGCGGTTCCTGGTGTTGGCGAAGTCGAACAGCGAGGGAGTGGGTCAACCCAAATCGATGTGAGGACCCGCCCAGGTTGTTGGCGGGAGCCACGGGTTCATACAGGTTTTTCTGTTTGTCCCAAATATACAGCGTCGCATGACGAATGGACATGACCCGTCTGAGGGTTCCGGTGATTTCTTTGGTTAACGTACGGAAGTCAAGAATGCTGACCAAGGCCTTGGAAAATTCAGAAAGCGTCGTGGTCATTTCGTACCGTTCTCTAAAGAGTTTTCGCCCGATGGCTTCTTCGGCACGTGTTTTAATGGTGTAGGATCCAAGGACCAGAAAATGAAAAATCACCAACATCGTGGCAGAAAAGGGATAACTAATTGACCCAAAGTACATGTGTTGGGCCCACAGCAAGATTCCAAAGGCGGGAACCGCCGCGACGAAGAACAGCGTGAGATAGGAAAGCCCCCTTTCCAACACGATCGACGTATCCATCAAACGGTATTTCACGATGGCGTAGGCCATGATGATGGGAAATACCGGGATGGCAAAGTGTCCCCAGGGGTA
>JADFRB010000064.1 GCA_022561525.1 Nitrospinota bacterium | reverse complement strand
TCGTCGAATTGCCTTCACCGGAGTCAACCATAGAGCCATCTTATTTTTTTATGTGGCAGTGCAAGACCTGAACCTCAGCTGCATTTTTTTTCAGATTTGAAGTAATTCAGGTAGGGACCAAAATAACAGGCTTCCCTTCGACCCATAGACTCTATAGAGTCCATTTGATTGTAAAATTACATTAAAAAATTAAATAATTTCAATAAGTTATATTTAATACAGTATTGTAAACAATATTAAAAATTAAATTAAATATACTGTAAACAATAGTTTATAATATTGATTTAATATTGTTCTCGATATATATTATAGATATGAAGAAAAAATCTATCACCATCGTTGATGACATTGCGCTGTCAAAATTGAGAGTCGATTCATCATCTGAAGATCAAAATCTCAAACCGAAAGATTGGGTCCGTCTTCTTCGAACGTATCTCCGAATGACACAGGCGGAACTAGCCAAACGAGCAAATATTACGCAAGCCAACCTGATAGCGATTGAATCAGGGAAAGCAGACCCACGAGTGAGCACGCTCCAGCGGATATACAAGGCACTTTCCAGTAACCTGAGCGTCGAACCGCTTCCCCAAAAACCACTTGAGGAAATACTCCGCGGGCGTGCTCGCGCGATTGCTCTCAAGAGATTGAACAAGACGATGGGTACAATGGCACTGGAAGAACAAGCGCCGGAGAAAGAGATATTCCAGAAGCTTCTAGAAAAAAGAACTGAGGAAATCCTCCGTGATCCCCGCGAACGATTATGGCGCAAAGACGATGAGTGATGACACGCAACCCGTCGGAGCCACACCGGGAGGGGACACCTCTGGTCTTTTATTGCAACATTTATCGACGACAGCCGCTCGCAACGCCGCGGAGACAGAAGCCATCAGTCGAGCCTATGATAAACATGTGTTTCGTGCGCGCAGGAAAAAGCAAACGACTGAATGGCTTACGGACGACTTTATCCGAAAAGTTCATGCGGATATGTTCGGGGCCATCTGGGAGTGGGCTGGAAAGTACCGGCAGACCAAACTGAATATTGGCATTGAACCGCTTCTGATCCGAGAACAGATCAAACTACTGACGGAGGATTTTCTCTATTGGAATGACACCAAGTCCACCATGTCCGTGATTGAAGTCGCGGCACGGATCCAGCACCGCCTCACCAACATCCACCCCTTCACCAATGGGAACGGACGACATGCGAGACTCATCACTGATATTGTCTTCCACTCGTGTCAACTCCCTATTCCCCAATGGCCACAAATTCAACTCATGGCTAAGGGGAACGAGATTCGTGAACAATACATCACGGCAATAAAAAAAGCTGATAACGGCGACATCAAGGGTTTGATTCAGTTCATTGAAGAATGCCTTAAGCCAAGCAGATAAACTCTACCTTTTCAAAGTATATGTGGCACGGAAAGACCTGCCCTCCTGGCCTTTCCGCTCCCCTTTTTACCTCATCATTGGAAATTCCCATGTTGGACCGCTACGGAATATGTGGCATTGCAAGAGCAGTCCCTCTTTATTTTATCTTGTCTAACACTCCCTGAATCTCATCCTCAGTAAAGGCACGTAGAGTTTCTGTACGAACATTCCCCTTCGCACAGCCCCCCATCATTACTGCGGCGGCCGTGGCATCATCGGGGACCTCGAATATAATGAGTCCGTCATACCGGCCCATCGTCCAGTAAATATTTTTGACTGACCCTCCAGCCGCTTGGATCGAACTTCTAAAGTCCGCAGCGCGTTTGGCCGTGTTTTTCACATCATGAACACCTGGCTCCGTCCACCCAAACAGTGAAATAAAGGTTGGCATGATCTCCTCCTTCTTGTTTGAAAAATAAGGATCGACAGACAATGGGTCCCAGTAATTCCCTTCCTTGGCACTATAGTAGGCTTATCCATTACAGGGAGCAATGTGGGAAAGGCACTTGGATTGAAAGCCCCAAACAAAACGCAGAACGATAGGGGGGCAAAGAGGGAAGCCCGTCTTAACCTTGAACGGAGTGGGGACCAGGCCAGGGATATCTGACTCCCATTGTCCAAAAAGACTTGTTGGATAATTCAAACTGGCAATTTTCAAATTGGCGGCAACGGGGGAATACCTTCAAGTGCCAGGAGAAAAGGTTCATTTTTGGAAAGTCATAAAAGGTTTTCTAATCTGTCGCTTAAAATTTCTCCTGCAAGACGATGCCCCGGCTTCGTCATATGACTATCCCACTGGAAATACAGAGAACTATGCTCATTTCCCTTTCTAAAATAGGGCGTTAAATCAAGGAATGGAATTCCATGCCTTTCGGAAAATTCTTGTAGCAGTGTGTTCGTATAGGATAGATCAACCGATTCTTCGTCAACTTTAGTGACCAACAACGCTTGCTGATACGTTTCTTCTTCAACTTGCAACCGATTCGGAATATACATGATTAAGAATCGATGGTTGGTGAGTCTATCGATTTCGACAAGGAGAGCTTTGGTGACATCCCATGGCCCTTCCATTTTCTCATGGAAGTTTTTAAAAAAATAATTGTCAAAGCCATCATAGGCAACTGGATTTTGTCGTAAGGGCTTGAGCAAGGCAATTCTATAATCGATTAACGAATACAATAAGAAATGGTCACTCATAATCTTTTTTACTTTTTGGGAAAACGATAATGGTTTGGGGGATTGCTCAAGGACCAATTCTCCACCCTGTAACATAAGGGCGCCTCTAAAAACCGTCCTTGTCCGTGATGGCGGCGTCAGCCGCGTGCTCAAATCCTCATGTATTCGCCCATACACTCCGGTTTTCCGCGCGCGGCTTCCTTGCCCTCACAAAAATGCCGGGTTTTTAGAGGTGCCCTTAATACATTCCATTCGTCCTGAGCCCTACCTGTTCTCGTTACACTCATCTTACCACAAAACCACTGGCGTCCCGCAGCATCCGTGTGAGTCATGAGAGAGACGGTTGAATAAACGAAAAATATTATAATGCCCTTCACCTGTGGCTCATCGAAGGAATTGTCAGGAGCAACAGGGGATGTTCAAAAAGGCGCGTTCAGCAAGGCCGCAGGCGCTTTGGCGCGCGGAGCGTACTCATAGTACGTGAGTACGACAAAGGGCCGAGAACGCCGCTGACGCCCTTTTTCAACATTCCCTGAGACATCTGTTTCATCGCACATTGTGAGCCGGGCCACGGTCTGGCACAATGTGCATCCTTATGCCACCGATCTTTGCTGAAGTTATTTTCCCTCAACGCGTATCGCAATCTTTCACGTACCGGGTTCCAGCTTCTTGGCACGAATCCCTGAAGGTCGGCCATTGGGTTTTAGCTCCGTTTGGACACACCGCCCGTCCAGGCTTTGTGGTGACTATGTCAGAACACCCATCCGACCCCACCTTGCCCGAAAACCGAATACGCGAACTTGAAGAACATCTCACCACATCTTCTGACTTTGAGGTTGATCCCACACTCATTGCCCTCGCTGAATGGATGGCGGACTATTACATCGCGCCGTTGGGTGTATGCTTTCAACTCATCCAGCCACCTCGCCTTCCGTTTAAAACCTCATCGCGACTCCAGATCACACCCTTGGGACAACAGGCCATGGAAAGGGGTCGATTATCCGACTCTGCCAAAACCCTGTTGGAGGCATTAAACCGGAGAGCAAAAGGGTTGACCCTCGCCTCTCTTAAAAAGATCGTCACAACGGCTCCTACAACTGTCACTCAGCTCAAACGGAAGAAATGGCTTGAAGAGATTCACACCTACACCGTCGCCTCAGGCTTTGAAGAACTAAGACCGGACGCAAAAACCTTTCGCCCTTCACAGAGCAAGAACGTTTCCCACCGAGAAAAAAAATTAACCGACGCACCATCTTGGTGGAAGGACTTTCAACAACACCTCACTCGGAAATCTTTCGGAGAGTATTTTACGAATGATACGGGTCGGCAATTCACCACCCTTCTTGGCCGTATGATCCGAGAAACCCATCACCAAAAACGAACGGCCCTAATCATTTTGCCTGATATTAACCAGGCCACATCATGGGCTCATATCTTGCGTACAGACTTGGGAATCCCAGTGGGAATCTTCCATAGCGGATTAACGGACACGGCTCGAATGAAAGAATGGCAGGCGATCAATCAACGACGCTACCAAGTGGTCGTCGGAACCAGGTCAGCGGTGTTTGTACCGATTCCTTCCTTGGGCCTCATGTGTCTCATTCATGAAGAAGACTTCTCCTTTAAAGATGAACAAAGCCCGTATTTTCACACGCGGGAAGTGGCGAGGGAACGAGCACGACTGAGCCATGGCACCTTACTCCTACACTCTCCTCACCCATCATTGGAAACGGTTCATCACTTCTCAACAGCCACCAAACCGGACACTAAAGTTTCCTGCAAAGCCCACAGTGAAGAGAACTCCATCCAAGTCGTGGATCACCATCACATTCCTTATGGTACGACGATTTCTCATGAGATGCGACAAGGAATCGAACAAGCACTCTCGGCTGGTGGTGGGATTGTGATCTTCCACAATCGAAAAGGATTCTCCTCCTCAATCGTGTGCCGGGATTGCGGAACGGCTGCGCAATGTGCGAGCTGTCAGATACCCTTTGGGCTCCTCACGGCTCCCCCGCAAATGCGGTGTCCATATTGTGGGACCACGGAATCGGTTCCGGTGGTGTGTCCGGCCTGTTCTGGCTCCCTCCTCGAACCCAGCGGCTTTGGTACGGAACGGCTTGAACAAGAATTACGTCGAGAATTTCCAGACGCCACGGTGGGACGATTGGACCGCAATAACGTTCGAACAGAATCTGCTGCCCGGAGCATCCGTGCCCAATTTTGCCAGGGAGCCATTCAGATACTCGTCGGCACGGAAATGTTGTTCCATGGAACGCCCCTATCGCCCGTACGATTTGTCGGCATCCCCTATGCTGACGCCGGACTTCATCTTCCCGATTTCCGTTCCGCTGAACGGCTCTATCACCACATGCAATCAGCGATCAATCTCATGACGGACTGGGGCAAGATTGGCCAAGTTGTCATTCAAACTCGCCTACCATCTCATCATGTGATGCAAGCCATTACCCGACAACTTCCGTCATTCTTTTATAACCACGAGCTGGCCTTCCGTGAAGCCGTCGGGTATCCACCCTTTGTCCACTTTATTCAGATGACCGTGTCAGGAAACAATCAGGGTTTGGTTCAAGAGGCTGCGGGGCAATGGGTTCAATCCTTGGCCAGTCAGGTCGCACATGGCTCGTCGAATCGACCATTCAACCTGGCTGTAGACACAACCATTTTAGGACCGATCGCCTCGCATACGTTTAAGCATCGACGGCTTCATCGTGAAACCATTCTATTCAAAGCAGTTGATGTTGATCAGGCCAGGACCGCCATTCGCCGCACGTATGCAACAATGGCCACAAACAAGCTCTACAAGGGATTGCAGTTTGGCATCAACGTCGATCCGATGGAGATGTTGTAGGGGGGGAAGCGTAACGCGTGATGAGAAAAAACCAGTATTCTTTTTATTTACGCTTCACGGTTCACGGATTACGCATCACGGAAGCATTCAACGTTTCTTTCTCCGTTGTGCTTTGGCTTGGTTAGCCGATAGGGGTTCAATCGATGAAGGATCTTCGACTTTGGGTCGAATGCGGCGAAAAATTCCATAGGCAAACGTTAACCAGAAGACACCGGAAAACACCCCAAACATGACGGCGGTAAAGACACGTTGCATGTCTTCGAGCGGAGGTTCCGGGCCAAATTGTTCCAGCTCTCCTACCATTTGAAATGGCCAGGACAAACTTTCCAACCCTAAAAGCATGGTTGACCACATCCATATATGCCCGGTAGTGGGGCACACCTTGGCATAGAGGATCGTGAATCCGACAATCATGACGACGGTAATCGATGAAGAAAGCTCTCCTTGAAGAAACCATAGCCCCACAGTCACAACTATGGCCCCAAGAACAGCGTTGATTAAAAAGACAGGGGTATTCGGCATGGAACGCACCTTATCACATTA
This sequence comes from Nitrospinota bacterium, assembly GCA_022561525.1. Lineage (GTDB taxonomy): Bacteria > Nitrospirota > Nitrospiria > Nitrospirales > UBA8639 > Nitronereus. Next base: position 2,242 of record JADFRB010000064.1, on the reverse strand, counting down.
ATTCTGGCTTCCGCACGGAACCAAATTTGACGGGGAGCCTCGAATGAACACTCGAATAGTTCAACCTAGAAACGCCGGAGAAAATCATCGAAGTCAATCCGCCACTTCGTCTACCGACAGGCATCGATTGGAGCAAACTTTCGCCTCAAGCTCTGAAAGACATGCCTATTCTTGGAGAGTTAAACGGAATCTGAAACACCACGCGAAGAAAATGCCTAGGGCAGGTCGGACTCAAAGATACGGCTGTACCAAAAGGAAGTTAGACAATATCCGAAGACAATGGTTCTTCTTCGGTAGAGGTATGAGAGGAAAGCCTAGTCGAGGGCAGTTCTTTGGGATGGATCAAGGTCAAGCAATCTTCTGCCACAGGGTCTTTGTGAAACAGGGCATAGATTGGAAAGATTTTAGACGCATGGCCTCCTTGTTGAGAAGGCAATAACACCGGGACTTCTACCCACGGTGAGGGCGTGTCCAAACTCGCCAAGCGAAGGCGAACGGCTAACAACATATCTCGAATTCGGGTCTCTTCCTCAGGAGTCCCAACTTCCGATGAGTCGTCGATACTCCGACTCCACAAAGACTTGGTGATGCCAACGGCCAAATTAAATCCTACACCTTTGGCCTTCTTGCTCACATCGATGAGCAGACCTGCATCAATCGCTTCCTGGCGAGACGAAATGTGACGAGAAGGCTCCTGTGCCCCGGATGCTGGGATCACCGTAGGTTCTTCCGATGATGCGCCAAGATTTAAGGCTTCTTCGAAAAGCCCCTCCGCCCCCATCGAAATCTCAATTGAATCAACATCCGTTTCAACTGGCTCGACGGAATCAAGGATTATGCCTCTCGCATGCAACACTCCGTTATATACCGCCCGGGCTGACTTGGACCAAGACGAATGAAAGGGCCTTCCTTGGTACGCCGCTTCCGCCGCTTTTTTCTCATCATGGCTCAAGGCACGAGGTTTTTTCATATCCATAATCTAAATTAATAAGGCTCAGAGATCCACAAGTCAAGGTCTGTAAAATTTTCAACTTGACAAATATTTCATCGGTAATCAGCGCCTCCCCTTAAACTATTTCCTTTTCGACAAAGGAAATAAGGAAATGGGCCTAAAAATGGGGCATTGGGCAACAAACACATCTATTCCGACTTTACGGAATGAGGCCTGGGGAAGATTGGGAAAATTGTACTCCACCCACCTGGTTCACCAAATGCGTGACACTGGCATCCATCATTTCCATCAACGGGCCGGGGTACAGGCCAATCCACAGCACGAGGACGGCTAAGGGAATTACCGTTGCTAATTCACGATGGCTTAAGTCAGGGAGAAGCGAGGCGGCTTTCGTATTGGGCTCACCCAGGGCCACTCGTTGCAACATCCAAAGCATATAGGCCGCAGCCAAGACGATGCCCACCATCGCGAGTAACACCATCACAAAACTTTTGAAGGAGGTGCCGATGAGTACTAAGAATTCACCGATAAAATTACACGTCCCCGGCAAGCCAAATGACGCAATGGAGAAAAGACAAAACAAGGTCACAAACCGAGGCATGGTTTTGTGAAGGCCACCATAGGCACTGATGTCGCGATTGTGTGTCCGGTCATACAACTGACCGACTGCCAAAAATAGGGCTCCCGTTGTAATACCATGATTAAACATCTGAAGAATCGCGCCCTGAATGCCCTGGCTATTGAAGACAAAAATTCCAAGCGTCACAAATCCCATATGGGAAATGGAAGAATAGGCTATCAGTTTTTTGAGATCAGACTGTGCTAAGGCCATGTAGCCGCCGTAGATAATGGCTGCGATCGACAACCATAAAATAAACGGCGCAAATTGTGCTGAAGCCTCTGGAAACATAGGCAGGCAAAATCGCAAAAACCCATACCCGCCCATTTTCAACAACACTCCAGCGAGAAGAACACTTCCCGCGGTTGGGGCTTCCGCATGGGCATCAGGCAACCACGTATGGAAAGGCAGCATGGGTATCTTGATGGCAAAGGCTAAAAAGAACGCTAAGAAAATCCAAAACTGTACATCCGATGAATAGGTGTGATTGGTGAGGGCCACAATATCAAAGGTATGGCCCCCTTCGAGATACAGACCTAAAATCCCCACGAGTAACAACAAGCTACCCGTGAGGCTGTACAGAACAAACTTGATGCCTGCGGCAATCCGGTCGGGTCCTCCCCACAGGATAATCATGAAATACATGGGAATCATGGTGATTTCCCACAGCA
>JADFRB010000063.1 GCA_022561525.1 Nitrospinota bacterium | reverse complement strand
CATTGTTGGGGAAAAAAGCTTTGAACTCCTGATAAAGCTGCGCGGCCAGCGTCTTGTTGTGAACCACCACCAGCGTGGGCTTTTGCACCCGGGCAATCACATTAGCCATCGTAAATGTCTTGCCCGAACCGGTCACACCCAGCAACACCTGATGCTTGAGCCCCTTGCGCAACCCGGCCGTCAAGGCATCAATCGCCTTGCCTTGATCCCCTTTGGGGGAGAATTCAGATTGTAAGACAAATCCGGACATAAGAGTTTCTCTGTATCATTTTACCATAGGCCCAAAGTGGTGTCCTGGGGCGAAAAAAAGAGAAGAATTTCCGCAATCCTTTCATTGACTTTCCCCATAATCAACCATTCTTCGACCATTCTTGATACGCACTCACTCCAGGAGCATAATCTTCTTCACTCATGATGACTGAAGCGGACACTTGCCGAAAGTACGTCCTCCCCAAATTGATTGAAGCGGGTTGGGATAATGATCCGCATTCGTTCACTGAACAAAAAACATTTACAGACGGACGCATCGTTGTTTCTGGCAAAAGGGTCCATCGCCGCCCCCAAAAGCGGGCCGATTATCTTTTACGCCATACCAGAGATTTCATGATCGCGGTGGTGGAGGCTAAGGCCTCTCATAAGTCACCCGGGGATGGCCTAGGGCAGGCTAAAGATTATGCAGAAATCTTGGGACTAAAATTCGCCTATGCCACAAACGGACACGGCATAATTGAATTCGATTACACCACGGGAAAGGAACGAGAGATTGAAACATTTCCTTCACCGGATGAGCTTTGGGATCGTTTCCGAAAACACCAAGGCCTCGCTGATGAGAAAACAGTGCAACAGCTTTTGACTCCATCCAATCATCTCACAGGAAAAAGTCCGCGGTATTACCAGGAGATTGCCATTAATCGAACAGCGCAGGCACTCCTTCAGGGAAAGCAACGAATCCTGCTCACCATGGCCACGGGGACTGGGAAAACGGTCGTGGCTTTTCAAATCTGCTGGAAGTTATGGAGTAGTCGCTGGAATCGAACCGGAAAGCATCGTCGGCCAAAAATCTTATACCTCGCTGACCGCAACATCCTGATCGATGATCCCAAAGACAAAATCTTCGCTGCCATGGGTGATGCCCGCTGGAAAATCGAGCACGGGGAAGCCAGCAAGGGTCGAGAAATGTACTTTGCCATTTACCAAGCCCTTGCTAAGGATGAGCGACGGCCAGGTCTCTACAAGGAATATCCGCAGGACTTTTTCGACCTCATAATCGTGGACGAGTGTCACCGGGGAAGCGCACGAGATGCCAGTAATTGGCGTGAGATACTAGAATACTTTGCGCCAGCCTTCCAACTCGGCATGACCGCAACGCCCCTCCGCGAGGACAATCGAGACACCTACAGGTATTTTGGTAATCCGATCTATACCTACAGCCTCAAGCAAGGCATTGAGGATGGATTTTTGGCTCCCTACCGAGTCCACAGGGTCATGACCACGTGGGACGCTGCTGGATGGAGACCTAGCAAGAACGACCTAGATCGGTATGGCCGAGAAATCCCTGACGAAGAATACCAAACCAAAGATTTTGAACGCGTGGTGGCACTTCGAAAACGAACCGAAGCCATTGCCCGGCACTTCACCGAATTCATGAAGAAAGCCGATCGTTTTGCCAAAACCATCGTTTTCTGTGTGGATCAAGATCATGCTGACGAAATGCGGCGTACATTAAGCAATCTCAACGCCGACTTGGTCCAACAGTTTCCAGACTATGTCTGCCGTGTCACCTCAGAAGAAGGACAAATTGGGCGGGGCCATTTGGGCCGGTTTCAGGATTTGGAGAAAACCTCGCCGGTGATCCTCACGACCTCCCAACTCCTCACCACCGGGATCGATGCCCCCACATGCAAAAACATCGTCTTGGCACGAGTGGTGGAATCCATGACGGACTTCAAGCAAATCATCGGACGGGGCACGCGTGTCCGAGACGAGTATGGAAAACTATACTTCAATATTTTAGACTACACCGGCTCAGCCACCCGCCTGTTTGCCGATCCAGGGTTTGACGGCGAACCTGCCTTGATCACCGAAGAGCAGATTAATGAAGCTGGGGACACAATCCCCGCAACCTATGAAATCATTGAAGATCACAGCTTTGCGGCAGAAACTGAGGAAAGCTTCACTCTTGACCAGAATGGTCATGACGATTCAGAAAAACCGCGAAGGAAATATTACTTTGATGGTGGACAAGTCGAAATCGCCGCCCACCTCGTGTATGAACTAGATCCGGATGGCAGCCAGCTTTCTGTGGTCAAGTTCACCGACTATGCCGCAGAAAAAGTCAGAACGCTCTATCCGTCAGCCGCCAACCTCAAAACCCAGTGGGCCGATCCAGAGAAACGATCCGAAATCATCGAACAACTTGCCGACCGAGGTATCGATTTCGACGAACTAGCCGCTGCCACACAACAACTGGAAGCTGACCCGTTTGATCTGCTGTGCCATATCGCCTTTAATGCCCCACTCCGAACACGAAGGGAACGCGCAGATCGTCTTTGCAAGGAGAAAAAGGATTTCTTCGACCAATACAGTCAAGAAGCACAAACAATCCTGAACGAGCTGTTAGAAAAATACGCCGAACATGGAACAGCCCAATTCCTGATCCCCGATATTCTGAAAGTCCCGCCGATCTCCGAACATGGAAATGTGGTAGAGATCGCCGAACTTTTGGGGGGACCAGACCAATTAAGAGAGGCCGTCCACCGCCTCCAGACCCTTCTGTACGCGGCCTAGGCGTACAAAGCAAAAACCTTACATGCTATGTAAGGTTTTTGCATGTTTCTTCGGACCAAATTGGAAATACCTATTGAAAACAGAAACCCCTAATCTTAACCAAGAAGGCTAAGAAAAGCAGAGAAACATGGCCCGCATAAAGACAAAGAAAACCGCGCAGCCACTCACCACGGCTCAACAACTCGGCAGTCTCATCAAATCAGCACGCGACATCATGCGAAAGGACAAGGGTCTGAACGGCGATCTCGATCGCCTTCCCATGCTCACCTGGATCATGTTCCTCAAATTTTTGGATGACCTGGAGCAAATGCGAGAAACCGATGCCAAACTTTCACGAGAACGGTTTCGCCCAACTATTGAGCCTCCCTACCGCTGGCGGGATTGGGCAACTAAACCCGATGGAATCACGGGTGATGAACTCATCGCCTTCGTGAACAACGACGAAGCGGTTGGCCCTGATGGGAACCGGGGGGCCGGTCTCTTTGCGTACCTACGCGGACTTCAAGGAGCCAACGGCGGTGATCGGCGCGACGTCATTGCCTCTGTCTTCCGAGGAACCATCAACCGCATGATCAATGGCTACCTCCTCCGGGATGTGGTCAACAAGGTCCACAATATTCACTTCACCTCAAGCGAAGAGATTCACACCCTGAGTCACCTGTACGAATCCCTGCTAAAAGAAATGCGGGACGTAGCCGGGGATTCGGGCGAGTTTTACACACCACGGACTGTCGTTCGTTTCATGGTTCAGGTCACCGATCCTCAAATTGGAGAAACCGTACTCGACCCTGCATGCGGAACCGGAGGGTTCCTTGTCGAAGCCTATTCCCACTTAGAAAAACAATGCGTGACTGTCCAGCAACGGAAGATCCTTCAGACCAAAAGCCTGTTCGGAGGCGAGGCAAAATCACTCCCTTACTTGCTCGCCCAGATGAACCTGCTGCTGCACGGCCTGGAATCCCCGCAAATCGATCCAAGCAACAGTCTGCGCTTTCCTCTTAACGAAATCGGCGACAAAGACCGGGTAGACGTTATCCTCACCAACCCACCCTTCGGCGGCGAAGAAGAGCGAGGCATCCTTTCGAACTTTCCCGAAGACAAACAAACATCTGAAACCGCCCTGCTCTTCCTGCAACTCATCATGCGCAAACTCCGTCGCCAACCCAAACCAGGCCGTGCTGGAGTCGTCGTCCCCAATGGCACACTATTCGGTGATGGGGTCTGCGTCCGGATCAAAGAAGAATTGCTCAAAGACTTTAATCTCCACACCATAGTTCGCCTTCCCAATGGCGTGTTTGCACCATACACCAGCATTCCGACAAATCTACTATTCTACGATCGCTCTGGCCCTACGAAGGAGGTGTGGTATTACGAGCAACCCTTCCCCGAGGGCCGGAAGCAATACACCAAAACCATGCCAATGCAGTACGAGGAATTCAAAGACTGCCTCGCTTGGTGGAAGAAGCGTAAAGAAACCGACCAGGCCTGGAAAGTGTCTGCAAAAGACATTCTCGCCAACGGCTGCAACCTCGACATCAAAAATCCGCGTGGAAAGCAAGAACTTTAACACCTTCCACCAGAGCAATTGGTGGAGAGCATATTAAAGAAGGAGCAGAAGATCATTGGGATCATGAACGAGATTAAGCTGGCACTGCGAGAAGAAAAGCAATGAGTCACTACTGGCCGAAAGTGCCCTTGGGAGAATTACTCATCAAATCAGAGGAGTGGATTACCCTTGAACCAGACAAGCAATACAAGAAGGTTACAGTTCGGCTTTGGGGAAAAGGAGTCAGCCTCCGTCGGGAGGCAAATGGAGTAGAAATTGCTTCGCCAAGGCGCTTGGTGGTTCGAGAAAACCAGTTTATCCTTTCAAGGATTGATGCTCGGAATGGAGCATTCGGCCTTATTCCTGATTCACTAGATGGTGCAATTGTCAGCAATGACTTTCCTGTTTTCAATCTAGATAAAGCACAGATCGATCCGTTCTTCCTCAATTGGATGAGCAAGACCAATAACTTCGTAGACCTTTGCATCGCAGCAAGTGAAGGCACTACAAATCGCGTTCGCCTTCAAGAAGATCGATTTCTTGCTATTCCAATCCCCCTCCCCCCGCTTCCAGAGCAGAAGCGGATTGTGGCGCGAATCGAAGCCCTGGCCACCAAAGTAGAAGAGGTGAACGGATTAAAAAAGGATGTTGCAGAGGAAACAGAAGCATTAGTCGTGAGCACACATCTTAAACTATCTGGTAATCGAACAAGGTTGCTTGGCGAAATTGTCGAACTGGATGAGGAACAAGTGCCAGTTCTTCCAAGCGAACAGTATCCCCAGGTTGGAGTCAAAAGCTTCGGAAGAGGATTGTTTGCTAAATCGTCCCTCGCTGGCACAGAAACAACCTACAGGATATTTAATCGGCTTTATTCTGGAGCACTTGTTCTCAGTCAAGTGAAAGCTTGGGAAGGAGCAATTGCCATCTGTGAGCATACCTTAGCTGGTTGGTATGTTTCACCGGAATATCGAACATTCCGCTGCATCCCTGGTGAATCTCTTCCTGGTTATTTGTCCGCCATAGTTCGGACGGAATGGTTTTGGGGTAAACTAACTCATGCTACGAGAGGAGTCGGAGCTCGACGCGAGCGGACACGTCCTGAGGAGTTTCTTAACATTCGAATTTCGATTCCAGAGGTCGAGCAGCAAAAGAAGGGGGAAGAGATATATAGAAAGGTTGAGTTACTAAAAGGGCCGCAGGTCGAAAACGCCGTGGAACTCGACGCGCTCCTCCCCTCTATTCTCGACAAAGCCATCCAAGGTGAGTTGTAATGCATTTTCAAGACAATGTTGTCTATAATCAGGAGCAGTGAGGAGCAATCCGTCGTTCTGCCATTGGCAATCGTGGACGTGTAAACCAACTCTCTTCTTAATGGTTCATACCATCACAGAGTGAGAAGTTCGGATGTCACTAACCCAAGTTGAGGCTGACACCCTACTCCAGATGCCCAAGATTTTCGTCCAGTCGGACCCAATTGAGTTCAGTCTTATGGAGCCCATGGACTACGAGCGAGAACTTAGATCAGTTGACCGGCGGGAGGGTTTTCTGCTTACGGTCGAGCGGGGAAATCGAAACCGCCTTCGCCTGAAGTACCAAACCCGTGCGCGGCGTGTGATCGTTCTGGCCCGGCTTGAATTAAATGGCCCACGTCATAAGAATCCGCCAGAGTGCCCTTACAAGCCAGGCGTCTGGATCAACGGAACCCATCTCCATCTCTACCGCGAAGGTTTTGATGACAAAGTGGCCTATGAACTCCATGAAGCTCCTGGCTGGGAAGATGGTTCCTTAACCGACGGCATAGTTGCGTTAGAACAATTCATGCGGTTTTGCTCAGTTGAGCAATGGCCGCCGATCCAGACCTCCCTCTGATGAACAAAAACCAGTGCCAACAACTGATAGATGAATACCTTCGTTGGCTCAAGCAGGAATTTGCCTTTGCTGAGTTCGATGCCTCTTGTCAAATTTCCACCCCATTTTTGGATAGACATAATGATGCTATTGAAATCTACGTCGAAAAAAGAAATGGGCTTCTATATCTAACCGACGATGGGTATACGATCCGCGACCTTCGTTCGTGTAACATGGAATTCTCGACTGAAAAACGTAAAGCTCACCTGACCGCCGTCCTGAACGGCTTTGGAGTGAAACTCGACAAAGATGAAATTTACGTCGAGGCTTCCAGCGAGGATTTCCCGAAAAAAAAGCACAATCTTCTTCAAGCCATCTTGGCAATCAACGATATGTTCGTCATGGCTGAAGAGCACGTCCTCTCCTTATTTAAGGAAGATGTGGCACTGTTCTTGGAATCCCATCACGTCCCCGCATTTTCCGATTTTAAGCTCAGTGGGAAGAGTGGATTTGACCATAAGTTCGATTTTGGTCTTCCTAAGACGCAGGAAAAGCCACAACGCCTCTTGCAAGCAATAAACAGTCTCACCAAAGATAATGCCACGTCGCTGGCGTTTGCTGTTGCGGATATTCGTGCAATACGACCGGAGCCGATTGGGGCTCTTGCCGTGATCAACGATTCTATCCGCCCTCCCAATGAAGAACATTTAGCCGCTCTTCGCGTTTACGATGTTGAACCTCTAATCTGGTCACACCGGCAGGAATTTATCCCGAGGCTTAACGGCAGCCCACGTTGAACTGGTCAATCTGAACTGTTGCAGGCTGAAACCGCCGCCGAACTCGACGCGCTGGTTCTATCTATTCTTGACAAAGTCTTCAAGGGAGACCTCCGAAATGGCCAAGAGTAACCCTCTTGTTTCCCAATTTTTAGAAAAATTTTCCCGTACAGTTCTGGAAAAGTACCAAGGGATCATTCGTGAATTCGTGGCTGGGCGGAATGGGGTCTATGCGCTCTATCGTCGGGACCGCCTCTATTACGTGGGCCTGGCGAGCAATCTTCGGAGTCGGCTCCGGCATCATCTGAAAGACAGGCACGGCCAGTCTTGGGCCCGCTTCAGTGTGTATCTCACCATTGGGGATAGCCACATTAAGGAACTTGAATCCCTTGTCCTGAGAATTGTTGGCCCGCCGGGTAATAAACTGGTTGGAAAGTTCGGGAAAGCTGAAAATCTTCCCACACGCCTTGGGCGGGCTATTCGTGAACATCAGCGACGAGAATTAGGGGAAATAATTGGGAAGCGAAAAAAGCAGCCAGATAGGAAACCGACTCCATCCATTAGGAGAAACCGGAAAGGACAGCCCCCAGTCTTTTCCAAGTACGTCAGCCTCCCCATGAGGCTCAAGGCAAATTTTAAAAATAAGACTATCCGGGCCAGGGTTTCAAAAGATGGAACTATCCGCTTGAAGGGAAAAATCTTTTTCTCTCCATCCCTGGCTGCGGCAGCAGCTTGTCGGCGTCGATCCTGCAACGGATGGACCTTCTGGACATACAAACGTGCCCCCGGCGATTGGGTTCTTTTAAATGAGTTGCGGAACTAAGAATCCTGAACCTGGGACTGATTAGGTTTTCCATGTCCGGGCTCACCTGGAAAGTTTGTTCCACCACCCTATTCCTTTTCTTTCTGGCATACCCCGCTCCTGTCTTTCCAGAGGAATTTCAGGTCGGCCAAACCGTCGTCCTACACGCGAGGAAACCCGTTGGGGTTCCTTTGCATCAGAACCCAACACCAAGTTTCTGGAAGCACGTCCCCACTGAATCTCCAGCCACCGTTCAAAAAATCGACAAAGCCAGCAAGTGGCTGTACGTGATTCTGGATTCTGGTGAGGCTGGATGGGTGAGCCCGAGGTATGTCAAGTCCAGCTCCTCATCTTTGTCCAAGGAGGAAGATTCGGCCAAGGCCACGTCGGACGAAGCCGCAGTCTGGGCCTCCCCGGAACAATGCCAACAGGTTGTGGAGACAGGGGGGCGCATGGTGCCTGCTTCAACCTCCACCCTCCGGTTAGCGACCTGGAATATCCGTTGGTTTCCGG
>JADFRB010000062.1 GCA_022561525.1 Nitrospinota bacterium | reverse complement strand
CCCCAGAAGTGACCCACACGATTTGGAGAAGAGCCCTAAATCATTTTGTTCGGCATCCACGTGACCCATGGAAGAGATGACGGGTTACCATGCTTGAGGCAATTTTCCCCTTCAATGTGTTTTATGGCTCGAATGATTCAAAGACCGTCTGCATACAACAACAGCCACTCCAAATTCCATCCTGTCATTCCCGACGGTTGTTATCGGGAATCCAGGTTAGCCATCTTTCCTTATACCTTCAATACTCGACCTGTTCAAAAGGTATGAAAATTCTTTCTCATTTACAATCTGAATCCTTAGTTGTTCAATTCGCTGTTTCGCGTCTTGTCGCGTATACCCAGCAAGGCCACCAGTCAAGACAAAGATTTTTCCTGCCAACGGTTTAACTCGTGTCCCATCATCAACGGAGATTTCTTCAACGGTGACCCCTAAGTCTTTCATTTGAATCAGGACAGACCTGTTTCGAGGCTCGGTAAAGAAGGTCACCACACTGTGAGCAATTTCAGGACCAATTTCATGAACTTGCAAAAGTATTTCCTCCGTCGCTGCCATGACATTGTCTAATGACCCAAATTGATTCGCAAGAATTTTGGCAACATGGCTGCCGACATGGTGAATGCCGAGGCCAAAAAGAAAGCGCTCTAAGGAAGGAGTTTTACTTTGCTCAATGGCCGACAGTAATTGCGTGCCGGACTTTTCCGCAAATCCTTCGAGAGTGAGGATTTGCTCTTGGGTTATTCGATAGAGATCAGATAAATCCTGAACGAGATGTTGGTGCACCAGTTGTGCGACGGTTTTTCTTCCAAGGCCTTCGATGTTGAGCGCGTTCTTGGAAGCAAAGTGTTCGATACCGCCTTTGAGTTGGGCAGAACACACAGTTTGACCAGTGCAATAATAAATGGGGCCTTCTTGCACCACGGCAGATTCACATACCGGACAGTGATCAGGAACAACAAATGGGGCATGCCGTGTTTCATTGGGAATAGGTACTCGCTCCACGATATCGGGAATCACATCCCCTGCCCGTTCAACCTTTACGGTATCGCCGACTCGCACATCTTTGCGCGCCACTTCTTCCACGTTGTGCAATGTGGCACGACTAATCGTCACGCCGCCGACTTCAACCGGATCCAACAACGCAATAGGAGTCAACGCGCCGGTTCGGCCCACCGACACCACAATATCTCGCACCTTCGTCAATTCCTTGCGAGGTGGAAATTTAAAGGCAATCGCCCATCGAGGACTCCGGGACTTTTCCCCCAATCGGTCCTGAAAGGAACGGTCGTTGACTTTGACCACAATCCCATCAATTTCAAAAGGCAGTTGATCTCGCTTCTCTGCCATGTCTTGATGAAACACCATGACCTCGTCGATAGAGACACAGAGCTGTCGAAGAGTGGGAATGGGCAACCCCCAAGTCGCTAAAGTCGACACGGCTTCCCAGTGAGATGAAAACGGTTCCCCAGAAGAAACCATGAGGTCATAACAGGTCACCACAAGCGGGCGCGTAGCGGTCAAGCGAGGATCAAGTTGCCGCAATGATCCCGAGGCCACATTTCGAGGATTGGCAAAGGTCTCCTCACCACGTTCCGTCAGCCGGCGATTTAACTCCTGAAAGTCAGGCAAACGTAAATACACTTCTCCGCGAACTACGATTCGTTTTGGCAACGTGGCGTGTTGCTGCAGATGGAGAGGAAGCGATCGAATCGTACGAAGATTGACGGTTATATCTTCGCCCGTCACGCCATCTCCCCGCGTCGATCCACGCACAAAAATCCCCTCTTCATACACCAATTCTACGGACAACCCGTCAAATTTTGGTTCAACGGCATACTGAACCTGATCCGCCTCAAGTTCGCGCCGCATGCGCGTATCAAACGCCTGCACATCATCGACATCCAAAACCGAATCCAAACTCAGTAAGGCCCGGTCATGTTTCACCTTAGAAAATTGGTCGATGGGGGAACCTCCAACCCGTTGGGTTGGAGAATCAGGGGTCACCAAGGCGGGATATTGCTCTTCTAATTCTTGAAGCTTTGTAAAAAGCCGATCGTATTCGAAATCTGAAACTTCAGGTGTACTGAGAACGTAGTACAGGTGATCATGATGTCGAATTTGCTGGCGCAAGTCAGCAAGTCTAACCTGAATGTCAGGAGGAGAATCAAATGGCAACCTACTCACCAATAAGACTCCTTGCCCTATCGCCTACCAACTACCCTTGAATAAATTCACTGGCAAAGCTCCGAATTTGGTGGCCGTTTAGAACATGAAAGTGGCGCAAGCGGTTGACGGTTTGGCCGGAAAATCGTGAAAGGGGAATGGGGATAAGTTGACGATCAAATTTTCTGGCAATCTTTTTCCAGCGGGACATGAGCGGGATGGGACTCACAACCGCAATATATCGCTCCGTTGAATGCAACGCTGCCCCAGCAATCAACCGATCTTCCAAGGATTGGGCAAAGTCCAACCGCGGATCATCCCACACATTGGGAATCGGTCGTGGAGGAAATTGAAATAACGACCCGCCATATTGCGACTGTCCAATTCCCGGTCCAACCATATTGTCAAGAAAAGGCGTGGCATAAAAACATAACGTCGATTCCTGTACATGCTCCGCATACCACGTAGCTTGCCAGGAAAATTTGGCTGGGTCCGCAGGCACTTCAAATAAAAATACCACAATCTCCACATTGCCACGGGATGGCGGAATATCCTTAACATAAATGTCGCTCAGCTTTTTCCCACGTTTGGGGTTCCAATTACGCAAGGTTTCCCGCATGTCGATTCCATCACGAATTGACGTGGTGAATTTATCAACGCGTGCAAGATCAGCCCCTAACACGGCCTTGGCTTGTTCACGAACATGAGCGGTAAAACCTTCGATGCGATCGTCCTCTGGTGGCCACGAACATTGGCCAAAGGGGTTCCACCGATAGGCCCATTGTTGTTTTTTCTGCCGCGTCGGCGTGGGTTTGAGAGATAAAGAACGCCAGGACGATGCCGCCCCCTGCAACCGATTTTTCGCTCGGGAAACCTCCCCATCCGGTGATTCAAGTTGCTCAATCCCAACCGCATACGGTGGCAATCCAACACTCAACGATTCCTTGTCTTGAAACACATATGTTTTCGCGGTCTCCAACAAGGTTATGGCGAATTCATCCCCTGCCATTTGCTTGCTGGCCAATACAAGGGTGTACAGATCAGGAGTCAAGCGACGTTCAAGCAAGGTCAGATTTCGGACATACTGCAAAAACATTTGCAGCAGTTGCGGAGTCACCCAGTTGGCCTCTTGAGCATAAGTCGATGATCGTTTCGCCAACCAACGTGTGCGGGATTCAATCAAGAGCTCTTTGATCCCATCAATCGAAAGATGTTCATCGGACCGGGCTTCCAGCCTTCGTTGCTCAAATAATTCGGTCATGAATGGCAATTCACATAAAGCAAAATACAAGGTGGATGGCGCCACGGTACACAAAAAGGGAGTATCCGCCAACGGTTCGGGTGAGGTATACGCCCACCGTTGTTGATACGCATCCCGCAACCAGGGCCAATCTTCGATCGGGCACAGGCAGACAATCGAGGAATAGTCGAGTTCTAATTCATGGAGTTTAAACGCCATCCACTTGATACGCTCATAACGCTGGCTCTGAGGCTTGGGATACGGCATGAACGGCAGCAATGCACCAGCAAAGGTTGGCAACGAAATCAGTTTCAGCGCATACGGATCAGGCGATGGAAATGACAGGGGTTCAAATATGGTGACATCGCGATCGATATACTTTCGATCAATGCCTTCCCCCTTCGCCACTCGAAGCACCATGATCGTCGGTTGGCATGGATCAATCGGTATATAGCTGCAAGTCGGCTGTTCCTGTTGACCAGGCTCCGGAAGTACCACGAGGCTAATCTGGGGAAGTCGTTGGATTCCCTGCTCGACCAATGGCTCAACCGAAGACGGCAACCCAACGGCCAGACAATCGGCTCGTTGCGACAGAAAGAGTTCCCGGACTTCCTGCGCCACATCGCTACTGGCATGCTGAATGGGGAGGATCCGAATGTGTGAGGACAGTTCGAGAAGGGATTCAGCAGTGGGAGAGAGGGTTTTCATGTGGGAAACTCTAAATCCGAAGCACCAAATCTCAAACAAATTCAAAATTCGAATGTGTGAAAGACCAAACCCTCTAAATCAAATGTGGAACATTGAAATGTTGATCATTGAAATTTGTTTAGAATTTCGATTTTCGTGCTTGTTATTTCTCCCCTATCGATCAGGATGCAAGGGATCCTCCGGTTCAAAAAAGAAATCGCCAAGCCCACGAGGCAAGGCCTGTTCTCCTATCGCACGTTTTCGTTGGCGGGAAAGACCCTCCAAATCCAAGGCCTCCTCCCCAAGCACTTTGATGAGGGCCTCACGCCACATCCCATCGCGTGAAATCGGGTGGGAGGAATCTTGCGCTAACCGTTTGACCGCATATTGGAGAAGATGCATGCCATCCCGCACGGAAAACCCTAAATCCAGTTGATGGGCCTTCTGCAAAAAATCCACGGTGAGCAACAGGATATCCTGCGGTGCAAAGGGCAAATGATATTGCAGGATGGCCAACTCATGTTCCCTGGTGGGAAAGTCCAATTTCAGGGTGGGTTGAAGACGGGATAACATGTAGTCGGGCACTTCATACGTGGAAGCATCTTCATTCATCGTGACGCAACAACGAAAGTCAGGATGCGCTTGGATTTGAATGCCGGCAATCACGGATTCCACACACCTGCGGTGATCCAGGAGGGGTGCCAACGAGGCCCAACTCTTCTCATTCATGCGATTGCCTTCGTCAAGCAAGCACACACTTCCGTTGAGCATGGCTGTGACTAACGGTGAGGCTTGGTAGGTAATCGTCCCACCTTCGGCAATAACCGGGGTAATCAACAAGTCTTCTGGTCGAGTATCGGCCGTGCATTGATAAATATACATGGCCTGCTTCCGTTCATGTGCCGCTGACATGGCCAAGGTGGTCTTACCAATGCCAGGCTGACCAATCACACGGGGGCACAGGGGAAGATCTTTGTCCGCGACCACCAGCCAACAGGCCAGGAGCTGTTGCAAGATTTCACGGTCTCCGATCCACTCTTGCTCAGAATGATTGGGTTGGGCTAGGCGTAGGGAAATACCTTCAACTTCTACCTGTCGCGGAGATTTTTGATTGGCTGTCATCTCACCTCGAAAACACATATTTTAAAAATTCTGTACATATTTTTACCGGAAGACGTCGGAAGACGAAGGTAGCATAGGCCCTACAGCCGGTCAATTGAAGGGATGGCCTACCGTATCTTGGGCCGCATCCAATTTGACATTCAAGGATTCTCAATCTATTCTTGCACTCGGTGCCAGTCTTTCAGAGAAGAATACCCACCCATTGAGAAATGATAAGTCCACTGAACAATAGCGGAGGAAATTTGACCATGACCAAATCTCATCATGCAGATGTTACGAAACGTGATCACTCATGGCGAGTCAAGCACATCATCTGCTTGTCGATCATCTGCCTCCTGAGCAGCGGTCTGTTTGCGGGCTGCGTCAGTTCAGAAAAATACGAAGCGGAAAAAGCGCGGGCCTTGAACTTTCAACGCCTGTTAGCCCAAGAAGAAAAGCGCACCGGCGAATTGAATACCAAAGTCCAAGGAAACAAACGCCAGATAGCTTCCATCGAAGCTCAAAATAAAGACCTGACAATTGAACTCGATGCTTTACGGGATCAAATGAGTCGGCAAGGCAGTACCATGAGCATGGGATCAGATTTGGGGCTATCCGATTTTTCCTCAGGGTCGGATTTAACCTTATCCGAACCCTCACTGTCAGAATTTGGGTTGAGTGATCTGTCGTTTGATGAATCGGATTTTAGGGATTTTGGTGAAGTGAGTGGAGGCGGCGAGTCAACGTCGTACACGGTCGTACGAGGCGATACACTCTACGGAATCTCTAGAGAGTTTGGAGTCACCGTGGGGCAGCTCAAAAATTGGAATAATATTTTCGGCGACACGATTTCCATTGGCCAACGGCTCATCGTCGGCCAACCCTAAGAACCTCTTCCGGTTCTCCTTGACCGGTGAGAGTTTTCAGCTAGGAGCCTGTCCGAGATTAGCGATCGTAGCGAGGAGGTGCTGGTTTGAGTCAGATGTTTCGATCGTTTGAGGCGAATAGTGGGACTATTCAACGAAAAGGATCGGAAGATCTGGCCAAAGCCAGCACATCCACAGTAGATTCGGCTAATCTGGGACAGGCTCCTAAGTTGATGGCGTATATTTTGCCGCGTCAATCACGGACCATAGATGAATGATCCAGCCAAGCAGCACAAACCATAATGCCGCAGCCAAGACAAACTGAATAGCCGCTCGCACTAAGCACCTTGCAACAGTTGCCCTAATCCCGAAATAAAAAGGCTACACAACCCTGCGAGTACGTTTCCCCCAGATCCCTGACCAGGCATTGCCGATTCCTCTCCACCCATCGATGCCAAATAGCACCCTGCTTTTTTCCATCAGCACGTCCGCATTATCGCATGTTTGCCATTCAATCTCTATTATCCTGACTCAGAATTTCCCTTACACTCAGTTCGTGGTGAACCCTTCGACGTAACTCAGGACAGTACTTTCGACAGAGTTTACCCTGAGCGAAGTCAAAGGGCTTAGGACATGCCTCTTATCCATCTCGGAAAATTTTGGCTATATTCTTCCGGTTAATCGTGCAATAGTACCCCATCAGGTTTCGCCATTTTTAACACCCACCATCAGGCGGCAATCCCTCCCATCCTATGACGATCTCCCTCGCAACCGATCCGAAAAAAAAGCTGTTGTACATGGTAGCGTTTTTCGTCGCCTTCTATCTCATGATGGAGATAAGCGGCCTACGATCACATATCGCGCCTGAAGCCATTAAAGAAATATTCCTCCGGCATACGGTTTTAGGGGTTGTTCTTTTTTGTCTGGCCTACAGCGTTGGCAACCTGGTGTACGTACCAGGTTGGATATTTTTGATAGGGGCCGTATTGGCCTTGGGACAAGAATGGGGAGGAATGGCTTCTTTTCTGGCAGCACTGTGTTCCGCCTCCATAAGTTTTTTCCTCATCCGTTCGGTCGGGGGAACAGCCTTGCGCAGCCTCAACAACAAATGGGCCGACCGTATTTTTTCACATTTAGATCAACGTCCCATTCTATCCGTCGCCCTTCTTCGCTTACTGTTTCAAACCCTGCCTGCCATCAACTACGCGTTGGCCCTCACCGACCTACGATTTCGGCATTATATGATTGGTACCCTTATCGGGTTACCCCTGCCCATCTTTCTGTACTGCTACTTTTTTGAAACTATTTTCCAATACATACTGAATTGAACCACGCCGGATTGCCACGAGAACTGCCGCTGCAATGATTACTGAATTTGTCATCACCTCAGGCGAAACCCGAAAACGACTCGATGTATTTCTCTGCCATCGCGAACCGGATATTTCACGTACAGGGATCCAGCGATTAATTGAGTTGGGCCGAATCCGACTGAACACCTTCGTCGTCAAACCAAGCCACATCATCAAACCAGGCGACCGCATCACCATGGATACGCCCCAACCAGAACCCTTAACCATCGATGGAGAGACGCTGCCCCTTGATATTCTTTATGAAGACGACACGGTACTCGTCATCAATAAACCAGCAGGCATTGTCGTGCACCCAACTTCCGGAAATTGGTCAGGGACCTTACTAAACGCGCTCCTTTCACACTTTCACAACAATGGAGCAGACCAAAGCGCGACACAGGAAACACCCAAACCGGGATTGGTTCATCGATTAGACAAACATACCTCAGGAATCATGGTGATTGCCAAAACGGCCGCAGCCCATCGTTCACTCACTTCCCAGTTCGAGCAGCACACGATTACTCGGGTGTACGAAGCGTTGATTTGGGGCAGGCCCAAAGACAAAACAGGAGTGATTCAAGTCCCAATCGGCCAAGATCTAAAAAACCACAAATTAATCTCACCACAAACCGATCAGCCAAAACATGCCATCACGGAGTATCAAGTGATACGACATTTTGAGGAAACAGCATCGCAAGTACGGCTCTCCCCACGAACAGGCCGAACCCATCAACTGCGCGTACACATGGCATCAATCAATTGCCCAATCTTAGGAGATACCACCTATGGCAGAGAAAAGGTGAGCCACATAGAAGGGATTCCCATCCCTCGCGTCATGCTCCACGCACGAATACTAGGCTTTCATCATCCTTCTCTAGGAACCTTCCAA
>JADFRB010000061.1 GCA_022561525.1 Nitrospinota bacterium | reverse complement strand
TGTCCTCCATTCAATGAGCGACGAGTTTCGCGAAGGCGAAATTCTTCCCCCTGATGATTCAGCGGAAGAATGGCTAAAACTGCTTGATCATCATCCGGATCAAGTCGTGGGTGTCTCATCATTCCGAAAAGGTCGAAAGAACGAAGAACGACTTACTCGAACGATTATTTAATCGCGATACATTTCCTCCAACGATCATGCGACTGTTTGGCATTGAAACTGAGTACGGCATTATCCGGGAAGATCAAGAGCAGTCTGATCCCGTTGTCGAATCCATGGAACTGGTCCGTGCCTATATGACTGAAAAGTTCGAACAGACCTGGGATTATCAAGGTGAGGACCCGCACGAAGATCAACGGGGCTTCCGAGTCAATGGCCTACAGCAAGATGTGGAAGAAGAGCAATTTGCCACACTTGATGCGAATCGGCCATTTTCGTTTTATGAAATGAAAAGTGACCTTGTGCTGCCAAATGGTGCGCGGTTTTATAATGATCATACGCACCCGGAATATTCCACGCCCGAATGTTCCACATTGCATGAAATCATTGCCCATGATCGTGCCGGCGAACGAATCATTCAACATGCGGCGAATGCCCGAAACGCCACACTCGGATCATCCTCGGTTCAACTCTATAAAAACAATACGGATTTGCATGGACACAGTTACGGATGCCATGACAATTATTTAATTTCGAGAACACTTCATTTTGATCAATTAACCGGCGGCCTCATCCCCTTCCTCATCACACGTCAAATATTTTCTGGCGCTGGAAAACTCGGAATCGAAGCACAGGAAAAATCGTATCAGCCTGGTGTATTTCAACTCTCTCAACGTGCGGACTTCATGGAAACCGAGTTGAGTGTGGACACCATGCACAACCGGCCCATCCTCAATACGCGCGATGAACCGCATGCGAATCGACAAAAATATCGCCGGCTTCATCTGATCGTCGGTGATGCCAATATGTGTGAATTCGCCACAGCACTCAAAGTTGGGACCACACAACTCGTGCTCGACCTTATTGCCAAAGGCGCTGCCCCTCAATTTGAATTAGCGGATCCCGTGGCAGGTATAAAAACGATTTCACGCGATCCAGACTTGAAAGCTGCCATCCCCTTGAAGTCAGGCAAAACAATCACGGGGTTGGACATCCAGAAAGCGTATCTTTCCGCAGCCCAACACACGTTCGAAGAAAGCGATACAGACACCAATTGGATTCTCACGAATTGGGAAATGACCCTCGCCCAACTGGAACACAATCGTGCCGAACTCATCGGACGCATAGACTGGATCACAAAACACTGGTTGCTGGAATCGTTTGCCCAGGAGGAACGGTTGGAGTGGACTGATCCGTGGTTGGCCAGCCTTGACCTGGAATATCATAATGTTAACACTGAGCGTGGGCTGTACTTGGGCCTTGAGCAAGAAGGAAAAACCCACAGGTTTTGCACCGAGGATGAAATCCGAACAGCTATTCTGCAAGGCCCCACGACGACACGAGCCAGCATTCGTGGGTTATGCGTCAAGAAATTCCGGCATGAAATTCAATCGGTCCAATGGGAGCGCATTCACCTTAAAAGTTTGACTCATCCACAACAATTAGATATGTCTGACCTCTTTGATCCTGCCCACGTGAGGCAACTTTGGCAAAAAATAGACAATGCCAAACATCTCGCTGATGTGGTATCAATTTCATAATATGTTTGACACCGGACCTATAAAGGAGAGTTCACTATGTATCCAAAATACACCCATCATATAATGGAGGCGTTAGGGAATCAGCCTCCGACCAATTTTGAACGACGAGAACGCCCACTTGATCCAGGCCCAAAACCTCCTGGCCCTAAAGATGATGATGCCGGTCCTCGGCAACCTGAAACAGGCTCTCCGAGCCGAGACAATCTACTCAAGCGCATGCGAAAAGTCGATCCCAAACAAGCCGAACGCTACCGACAACGCACCGGGGAATAATCACCATGGGTTTTCAAGGCGATTTCTTTCAACTCCTCAAAGAACGCGGCTATCAATTTAACATCCCCGCGCCGAATATTGGGGAACCTGGTCATACGGCCCAGCCCTCCCTTACCCAGGGAACCACCGTCCTAGCATTGAAGTATCGCGATGGCGTCCTCGTCGCGGGTGACCGTCGAGCGACCGCAGGGAATACGGTTATGTACGACCGGACGGATAAAGTGTTAGAGATCGATCGGTATTGCGTCATGGCCATTGCCGGGGTCCCCGCCACGGCATTTGAAATGGCGAGAGTGCTGGAACATTCATTCAAATATTTTCGGCGAAGCCAACTACAGGATCTCAGCTTTGAAGGTAAATTGCGGGCATTATCAAAACTGCTCAAAGAAAATGCTCCGGCGGCGTTGGCTGGAACCGGGGCCGTCGTCCCGGTTTTTGCAGGATACGATCCCCAACAAGGATGCGGAAAAATTTATTTTCACGATATCCTTGGTGCAGAGTTTGAAGGTGTGGACCATGCGATGTCCGGGTCCGGGTCCCCGACCATTCGTGGTATCCTTCATTACCTTAATCGATGGAGTGGACAGCCGTTGTCCACGCTGGCTGAAGAAGAGGCCACAATCATTATCCTGCGATTACTCACCAGTGCTGCGGAGTTCGACTCGGCCACCGGCGGCGTGAATTTCGAAGCCAACTTGTATCCCATCATCAAACGCATCACGGAAAAAGGTGTGGAAACCATTCCAGCCGAGCATCTGAAAACTCTGTATACTTCAAAGGTTGCCCAATATGTATGAAGAACCGTATCGATGGGTCGAAGCAGTTGGGAATCGACGCGAATATCTCGATGACCAATTTCGTCAAGGCAGTCCACTTGTCGCTGTGTCCTATGTCGACGGAATTGTTCTCGTTACGACCAGTCACGGAACGCCGAAACTGTATGAGATTTATGATCGCATTGGCCTTGGTGGTATGGGACATCCGGCGGATCTCGAAAAACTTCGTTTTTCCATTTTAGACATGGCCCATGTGGAAGGTTTTCAGCGATCACCAGGTGATGTAAACGGTTCGCGACTCATCAAGTATGGCCTGGCACCTGTCATTAAACAGGCCTTTGAAGAAATTTTCAAAGCCCCGTACATCACGAAACTGTTGCTGGCGGACATGGGAAACCTACCCAATCAAGATCGATATTTTACAGTCGACTATGACGGCACATTCGAAGAGCACCATGACATGGCCGTTCTTGGGGCATCCACATCCATTCAAGACACCATGCGAACATATCTCAAAAGCCAGGTCACTCCCGTGGCCTCTACCTTTCAAGCTGTTCTTGAAGTCGCGGTTCGAGCGTGGGCACTTGGCGCGCTCTCCCAAAGTCAGGACAATGAAAATACTGACGCGTCATCATCGGAAACACCAGATAAGGACCAGAGCAGTGAGTCTTTCTCTGAGGAACAAATCCTTGAACATCTCAAAACCGTCTTGACCGAAAAAACTCTGGAATGTGCCGTTCTGGAACGCAACATCCCAGGAAGCTCCAAGTATCGTACGGTTGATCAACAGGAATTACACTCGCTGCTTCCTCTACTAAGCCAAACAACAAATTGAATTTCTCGCATTACCATGTTCAAACGCATTTTCGGCATTGAGACAGAATACGGACTCCTTATCAACAGTGATGATCCAGAGCACTCGCCCTCATGGCTTGCCCATCGAGTGATCGATCAGGTATTTCGCGTTCGTGAGCAAGGTGTCTTGGACCTGCACTATCGCGGCTACGATGAACCTCCTGGGAATGGCGGGTTTTTGCTCAATGCCGGGCGGCTGTATGTGGATATGGGCCATTTGGAGTTTGCCTCCCCGGAATGTCACACCCTCGCTGACATTGTGGCATCGGATCGTGCCGGCGATCGCTTGCTTCAACAGACATTAGTTGAACTCAATCTTGACCAGGAAATATCGCTAATCAAAAATAATATCGATCATGAAACCGATGCGACATTCGGATGTCATGAAAACTACCTGGTCTCACGCGATTTTCCATTTAATCTCAAAGGCTTGAATAAACTCATTCCGTTTCTGGTGACGCGCCAAATTTTTACCGGCGCCGGACGCATTGGTGTCACGGAAATTTACGATGGATGGGTGCCGATTGAACAATTGTCCCAGAAAGGGTCTGGCCTCCAAGATCAACACGGGCGTCCGACCGTGCCATTTCAAATTTCACAGCGCGCCGACCATATCGTGAATGATTTTTTTGAATGGGTACAAAACAATCGCGCCCTCATTAATACGCGTGACGAACCATTAGCCGACCCCAATCAATTTCGACGCATTCACTTACTCCTTGGCGATTCGAACATGGCTGAAGTGGCCACGGCCTTGAAAATGGGTACGACCGGTATTGTGCTCCAGCTTATCGAAGATGGCCATGCTCCGGTGGGGCTGGATCTGGAAGAACCCATTCAAACGCTGAAAGATATCTCTCGCGACAGTACCAGAAAATGGAACGTGCGTTTAGCCAATGGGCAGACCAGATCCGCGATCGATATTCAAGAAGACTTTCTCAAGGCCGCTCAAGATCAGTATGCCGGACAGGATGACGACACCGATTGGGTTCTGGATCAATGGGAGTCTGTCTTACGTGATCTTCGCGGTGATTACACGAAACTGGTGGGACGAGTTGATTGGGCCTCGAAACTGTGGCTCCTAGAATCGTTTAAAGAAGAAGAAAAACTCGAATGGGATGATCCGTGGCTCAAGAGCCTCGACTTGGAATATCATAACCTCAATCCGGAAAAAAGTTTGTACTTTGGCCTTGAAGAAGAAGGTCGCGTTCCACGAGTCACCACCAACACAGCCATCGATCTCGCCATGCAAAATCCTCCTCGTAATACCCGCGCCTTTGGTCGAAGTGAACTCATCCGTCAATTAATCGGCAAAGAATGGAATGAAGAAGCCAGTCTTGAGCCATCACTAGAACGCCGCTTTCCCCACTACGTCATCAACTGGTCCATCTTTCAACTCCGCGGCCAGCCCCCCTTCCCCATGCCCAACCCGTTCAAAACCTACGTCAAAGAAGTCCGCGAGCATTTAGCCGAACCGGAAACACAAGTACATTCAGAATAAGCCACCAGCATTTATATTCTGACCTTCCGTATTGTAGTTCTCGAATCATGTTGTTACGATATTGGAGCAACTTTCTGAAAAAGGGCTTAGAGCATGGCACAACCAACTTCTTCCACAAAATTTACATACGAAGACTACCTCTTGTTTCCTGATGATGGAAAGCGCCATGAACTCATCGATGGAGACCATTACGTGACACCCTCACCGAGAACCAAGCATCAAAAAGTTTCCTTGAATTTATCCAGCCATGTCCATGCTTATCTTCAGACCACAAAGGCTGGTGAGGTATTGTGCGCTCCAATGGATGTTGTGCTATCAGATCTGGATGTTATTCAGCCCGACATCCTTTTTATTACCAAGAAACGAGAACTAATTATCACGGAGAAAAATATTCAAGGGGCCCCAGACCTTGTCGTTGAAATCCTGTCTGACAGTTCACGTAAAACCGATGAAATAATCAAACGCAAACTTTATGAACGCTATCAAATTCCCGAATATTGGATCATCGATCCTGAAATAGAGACCGTAAAAATCTACCGTCTCTCTGACCAAGGTTATACCCGCACTGCTGAACTGAGTCTTGAATCCAACTCCACCCTCACTACGCCCCTGCTCCCGGAATGGGAACTACCCTTACAGCAGTTGTTTGAATAACATATTGATGTATCGATCCCGAGAACCGCCTTCCTAATTTCTTGTTCCTTTAAAACCTAAATGAAAAAGTTTGCGTACACCTGGCAGAACCTGACGCTCCAGCGATAATCATGTCAGGACTCACATATGGGCACCTCTAAAAACCAGGCATGTTTTGTGAGGGCAAGGAAGCCGCGCGCGGAAAACCGGAGTGTATGGGCGAATACATGAGGATTTGAGCACGCGGCTGACGCCGCCATCACGGAAAAGGACGGTTTTTAGAGGTGCCCTTTTGTGATTCAACTGCCGTGTTTAGGTGTAAGACGAGTTCCCAAGATGAATGAAGCAGAGGGGGTCTGCAACAATGGCTGTGGGATAGGTTTTGTTTTCTATGTGGAAGGGGATGCCTTTCTCCAGGCACCAAGCGGTGATCCAGGGAATTTCTTCAACCGAGGTGGTGACGAGGCCGGGAATGGTGAGCTTGCTGAGACATGAGTTGACGAGCCGACGAAGTGTGCGCCGTTCTTTTTTGAAGGTGTCGGTGTCAAAATTGACAGCCGTGGCGCGTCCATAGGAGAGGGCGGATGTTTCTGGATAGCATTCCGGGTCATTGAGGACGCTGAGGATCCAAATATGATCAAAGCGGCCTTGAGCGCGGAGGGAGTTGCTGGACTGAATTGTAAACGGTAGGTCGGCACATGCTTTGTTGAGAATAGCCACTTCGTCTTTTCGTAGATTGTGTGCCGTGATTGAACGATGGAGTTCAGTCGTTTCCGCTATGAGCATTGGTAATTCCGCGATCCCTGCCCCTACGTAGAGGCTGCGCCCTTCTCTTCGAAGGCGGTGTGTGAGCTGGTTGGCTATTCGCATTCCCAATGTTTGGCACGGGCCTTTGCGGGCCTGCCAAAATGTGTTTCCTCCTTCGTCGCAATACACTTTTCCTAATGCCGGGTAGTCGAGTTGCTCAAAGACGTGGGTGATAATTTTTTTTGTGGCAGGTTTCAGGGTAAACCCTTTCTGATTCTGCTTAAAAAATAGCGTTATCCTGTAGCTGCAGCATCTAATGCTGCTCCCCACGCGTACCAGAGGCGCCATGAGATGGCGCAACTACAAAAGATTGGTGGGAGACGGCTCAGGGCATTTCCATCATGCATGGGTGGCTCATTGTGCCATGAAAAACATTTGAGATTTTTGCGAAGGATTGGCGGTGGTGGGTTGGTGAGTATACGAATTTTGGGAGTGGGTTGGATAGCCAACTGGTGATGGGACTGTGTGCTGAACGAATCGTTCGGGTATTGGATTGACTCCAATAGGCGAATATGGTGCAATTCGTCCATTCGTCAGTACCTACGGTCTAACGGTGAATTGGTTTTCCCAATCAAAGATGAGCCAAAAATTGTGAGTAAAATCAACGTATTATCAGAAATAAGACGTGTCTTTGAACTGGAGGCCCGGACTATTGCAGGGCTCCAGAAAAACTTAGGGCCGGATTATGAGGAAGCGGTACGATTACTATTTGCGTGTCACGGCAAGGTGGTCGTGACTGGCGTTGGAAAGTCCGGCATTATTGCTCAGAAAATTGCCGCGACCATGGTGTCGACCGGGACGCTGGCGATGTTTCTGCATAGTTCGGATGGCATGCACGGTGATGTGGGTATTATCCAAAAAGATGATGTCATGCTAGCCATTGGAAAATCCGGGGAAAGTGAGGAACTCAATACGATTCTTCCTGTGGCCCGAAAGATAGGCGCGAAGATCATTTCTATCACTGCCCAGCCGAAATCGACCATGGCCAGGCACTCGGACTTGGTCCTTTATACCCCCATAGAGGAAGAAGCCTGTCCCGTAAATATGGCCCCGACCTGCAGCACAACAGCTGCCTTGGTCGTGGGAGATGCGTTAGCCATGGCGCTGATGAAATTACGAAATTTTCAACCTGACGATTTTGCAGCCAATCACCCGGGGGGGCAACTTGGGAAACGGTTATTGCTGACAGTAGGGAATATCATGCGGTCCGGGAAGGACAATCCGGTGATCCATGTCTCTGCAAATGCGAAAACGATGCTCTCGGAAATCACGCGTAAGCGTGCTGGTGCAGTGTCGGTGAGGGATGATGACTGGCATTTAGTCGGGCTGGTCACGGATTATGATATTCGGAAAGTGTTAGAGCGAGGGGATGATCTGTTTGCTGCCACCGTCATTGAGATTATGAATCCCAAGCCGGATTTTGTATTTGAAGACGAAAACGCCTTTTCTGCCTTAGAAAAAATGGAGAAACGTGACAAGCCAATTTCTCTGTTGCCGGTCTTGACGAGAGATAAAAAAGTCGCAGGGATGATTCATTTGCATGACCTTATAATCCGTGGGTTATGAGACACGACCTGCCTCCGCTTTGAGTCATGCTTAATGTATTATCTATCTTCTTTTTTTTGTGTCTTCTCCCAAGTGAGTGGGTAAATTTGGGCGAGTAATTTCCTGAAAGGCTTGCTGGAGAAGAGGTTGGTGGGTTTTTCTACCGTGGAAAAAGTGGCCAGGCTTTCTTGAGGCTTCCCCCTGATTATCCCTCCCCTTTGT
>JADFRB010000060.1 GCA_022561525.1 Nitrospinota bacterium | reverse complement strand
GGTCATTCACGATAAAGGTGGCATCTACATCCGCCGTCGCGTTTCGTAACGGCATTCCCTTTTGATAACAGTCCAGCATAGAATCCGTCTTGTTTCGATATTGAAACAGACGAACGCCACACTTTGCGGCAATCTCGACGATTTCGACCAGGGAAACCTGTGAAGACCACTGTTCGTCTAAGAGAAGATACACACCATGAAGGAAGGGAGTTGCCACGGAAAATAAGAGAAGTGTTACGAATTTCGGCTGGCCATGAACCGATCTAGAAACCCCGTTGACACTCGACCTTTTTGAAAATCAGGATCACTCAAAATCAGCCGCAAAATGGGTATGGTAGTTTTGACGCCTTCGATCACGAACTCATCAAGGCCACGCTTCGCCCGAGCGAGCGCTTCCTCGCGGTCGCGCCCATAACTAATGAGTTTGGCAATCATCGAATCATAACTCGGATCGACATACCCAGGAGATTCCATGGCTGTATCAACTCGGATGCCAGGACCTCCTGGCGCGTAAAAACGCGAAACCGGACCAGGACTTGGCGTAAATGTCTCTGAACACTCGGCATTAATCCGGCACTCGAAACTATGCCCGGTCATTTGAACATCTTTTTGACGGATCGTGAGGGGCAACCCGGCTGCGATACGAATTTGTTCCTTGACCAGATCGATCCCCGTGACCATTTCCGTAATCGGATGTTCCACTTGAATACGAGTATTAAATTCCATGAAGAAAAATTTTCGATTCTGGTCAAGCAAGAATTCCACGGTTCCAGCATTACGATACCGAACGGATTTGACGGCCTTGATCGCAATCTTCCCCATTTCTTGCCGCAGGGAATCATCCACTGCCGGTGATGGGCACTCTTCAACTAACTTTTGGTATCGACGCTGTACGGAACATTCCCGTTCGCCCAAATGAATCACGTGACCGTGCTCATCCGCCAACACTTGAATTTCGATATGACGCGGGTCGATTAAAAATTTTTCGAGGTAGACGCCATCCGAACCAAATACCACCCGGGATTCGAGTTGGGCCGCAAGGATCGCTTTATCCAAATCTTCTTCGCGTGAAATGACCCGCATGCCTCGCCCGCCGCCCCCTGCCAAGGCTTTTACAATCAAAGGATAGCCGACTTTTTTGCCAACACGTCGCGCCTCATCAAGATTATGCACTTCACCGTCACTTCCCGGCATAACCGGGATACCATGTTTCACCATGGTTTCTCTGGCTTTGGCTTTATCGCCCAACAACGAAATGTGTTCAGAGGTCGGTCCAATAAAAGTGATGCCAATCGACTCGCACACTTCCGCAAAATGCGCATTCTCGGAAAGAAACCCATAGCCTGGATGAATGGCATCCGCCCCGGTAATTTCCGCGGCACTCAACACATTGGGAATATTCCGATAACTCATGGCACTATCGGCGGGGCCGACACACACCTGTTCGTCCGCATGCCGTACATGAAGCGATTGCGTGTCTGCTTCCGAATAAATGGCCACCGACTTAATGTCCATTTCCCGGCACGCACGAATGATGCGCAGGGCTATTTCTCCACGATTGGCAATGAGAATTTTCTTAAACACAGTTAATCCTACACATAGGCGACATCAGAGGAGACTGATTAGGTATTTAGGCTGAAGGCTGAAGACCACCATTCATCAGGTAACGCTAGGAGTACGCCATTCAAGGGCTTTTCGGTTTCAGCTAAAAACCTTCCGCCTTCAGTCTATCCACCTGAGCCGTTACAAAAAAGTTCATCAATGAAAAACCGGCTTATGGAACAGAATGGGGTTCGATCAAAAACAAGGGTTGGCCATATTCAACAGGCGACCTACTTTCCACAAGGATTTTGACAATACGTCCGTCGGCTTCGGATTCAATTTCATTCATCAGCTTCATGGCTTCGACAATACAGAGGACCTGCCCCTTTCTGACGATATCATTTTCTTCGACATAGGCGTCGGCATCGACAGATGACGAACGGTAAAAGGTCCCAACGATTGGGGACGTGACAGTGAGGAGTCGCCCATTATCAATGTCAGGGGATTCAATAGAGACGGGGGACGCAGGCATCGGTTCAACCGATGGCACCGACACTGGAGTGGCGGACGAAACCAACGGAGCACGATCTTTCCGAACACGAATACGCAAATCCTTGCGTTCGATTTCAATCTCGGTCAGATTTTGCTCGGTCAGAATGTCAACGAGTTCTTGGATCTCTTTGCGTTGGTCACTTTTCATAAGGCCTGAGCTTGGAGCAGTTGATGTAATTTCACTCGTGTGTGGGACAATATTGGGCTTAGGGCTCGCGCAAGAATAACTTCCCCTGTTTGGGCGTCGATCCATCCCGTCTGGCGGCGTTGCTCGTCTTTTCCATACGAGGAGTATGCGCAGTCCTCGCGCCTTGCCAGACAAGTGTCTCAGCACCCAAACAGGGGAAGTTATTCTTGCGCGAACCCTTACCTCACTCGTTCAACATATGCTCTCGTTCGGGTATCAACCTTAATGATCTCGCCGATTTCAAGATACAGGGGAACTTTAATCGTGGCACCGGTTTCGACCACGGCTGGCTTGGTGCCACCACTGGCCGTATCACCGCGAACGCCTGGATCGGTTTCGACTACTTTGAGTTCCATGAAGATCGGCAATGCAACCGAAATAGGTGTTCCTTCGTATATAAGGATTTGCACAATGGTTTCTTCCTTGAGCAAATCGGTACGGTCTCCAAGTTGACTTTTCTCATAGGTAAACTGTTCATAGGTTGACGTATCCATAAACGTATAGGAGTCACCACTCGAATAGAGAAACTGCATATCGCATTCGTTAAGATCCGGTTCGTCAAATTTTTCGCCGGATCGAAACGTTCGATCCAAGACTTGGCCGGTCTTCAAATTTTTCAATCGGGTGCGGCAAAAAGCGCCTCCTTTTCCGGGTTTCACATGCTGAAACTCGATAATGGAAAAGGGTGCCCCAGCTAACTTCAGCCGGGCCCCATTCCGAAAATCAGACGTTGAAATCACGATTCTTTTTCCCTTTCGATCATACGAGGAGATACCCCACCAAAAAATAGTAATTACTTCGAAGCTGATTGTTTCGATTGGACATGGTCGAGTGCAGCGTGCACTCCTAACATATAACTCGTCGGACCAAAACCACTAATCTGCCCAAGCGCCACCCCAGCTAAAAAAGAGTGCTGTCTAAATTCCTCTCGTTGATGAATATTCGAGAGATGCACCTCGACCGTCGGCACCTCGGCGCTTAACACGGCATCTCGCAAGGCAATACTGGTATGTGTGTACGCCGCAGGATTAATCACAATGGCATCAAATTGCCCTCGCGCCTCCTGGATCCACGTCACCAGGTCCCCTTCATGATTCGACTGCTTGGCTTCTAAGTGTACACCGGCTTCCTTGGCCCATGAATCCAGCAACCCATTGATATCATTCAATGTTTGACGCCCATACAGGTCCTGTTCGCGCACACCAAGCATATTGAGGTTAGGGCCGTGTAAGACTAAAATCCGTATCATGATGACAATTGATGACAATTAATGAGAATGTGAATAAGGAAAGCATGCATCAGGCAAGGAAGGGCCTGGCACGACGTTCGCTGCACATGCCCATTGTCGAGACATGTGGGTGGATTCTAACAAGGTGGCCCAATTGGGTCAATGGAAGAGATCATGCGGAAATTATGAAAATGGTCAGGACGTTGAGGGGCCTCTGTGTTGAACCTTCTCAGCTAAGACTCGACGCAATTCAACCATGCCCAATGTATCGCGGGCGCAATATTCATGCAATGCGGATGCTATTCGTTGGCGTTCCACCCAATCCGTTTCCTTGAAGACCATCTGATGATACATCGCTGAAGCCGTAGCCCCATCCCGAATCTCCAGATCGGAGTAACTTAAGGAGGGCACCAAGGTCGGCAACACCGACTTGATGGAAAAAGACCCTGCAAACCCCGGATGGTAATAGTGAGATTGGATGACGGAAAGAAGGTCCCACAACCGGTGCGTGAGTTGAAGCAATTCTGTTCGTAGAGAAGGCAGTACTTCTGCCAGTGCAGTCAACACATACTTCTCATAATCGGAGTAGACGCAAATGCTTCCGTCCTGTCCTAAGGAAGAGAGAAGGGCGACGGCCAATTCTTCTCGAGGATCCCGGTGGTCCGTACACAAATAGGTTTCGTGCTGAAGGGTCCCATCCTCGCGTTCAATATGATTCGACCACTGGGTAGGAACGGGCTGATAGGGATGTGTCTGCGAATACAACGGAATCGCCGGCATGAATGTTTCAAAATCAAGATGGTGGATCGGATAGTGTACCGACTTCAAGGTCTGCTCTAACTCTGGAGAGAGCCATTCCACATTGTCCTTCACACGCTGCTGCAATGTGGACAACCTCACGCGGGAAGGAATGTCATCGATCAGTTCAATACCCTGCTTCATCATTCGCCTCACCACCTCTTTGGTGCCGGGCAAGTGATAAATCCAGCGTTCGGATTTTTCCTTCGTGCAATGTTCCCAAAACGGACATTCATAAGGCGTATGGCAATGGCCATCCGGCTTCACCACCGGCGGAACCTCCTGAGTTAATACCGCACGCATCTGTTCCAACTGATCAGGAATACCAGACAATCGTGGAAAGACCTCTTCGGTAAGGTCTTCCACGACAAAGAGCTGGCGTAGATCGATATCCCCGCCTTGAAAGACATAATGCCGATTGATATGCATCAAACAGACATGTGAAATAACAATGCCAGCTCCCTGTAACACATGCGTTTGTATAGCCAGATCATGATAATGCACGGCTTTCACACGAGAAGAGGCCTTGACCTCAATCAAACGCCACGTCTGCTCCCCGCTTCGTTCCAATATATCCACCCGAATCAGTGTCCCCTCATACTGAAACGCCGCTTCAAAAATGGCGGGGATGTCGGGGTTGGTCATGAAAGTGGCGGTCCGCTCCAAGGCAGCCGCTGATTGCCGATACCCCTCAGTCACGAGTTGCCCGCCGGGGAAACATTGTTGCGCTGTGTCGCCAATCTGTTTGCCCATGTCCAACATAGCTTGGCGTTGACCATCAGTTTCAGCAGCCAACTCCGGAGTATACGCTTCAAAATAGAGGCGTTTATGGCACTGGCGACCGGAAAGAAAGCGCGATTTCGACAATCGTGGTCGTTTGGGAATAAAAGTCGTCATTGAAGATCGCTCATGAAATAGTTACTCATTTCCAGGAAAAGAATCAGTTGGAAGTCAGGAGGAAGTCGTAAGGAGCCGGAAACAAAAGGACTCTTTGCTTTTCACTCCTCACTCCCTCACTCCTTATTCAAACGAAATCAGACCAAAACCGCCTTGACAATTTCCAGGAAGCCTGATTTGTTAAATCTAATTTCGAGTCAGTTTCAAATTAGGAAGAACCTCTTGGACGATCATACTCAATATAGAAGGCCCACGGTTGAACCCGTTCTTGAGGAAGAATCAGATCGAGAACAAGTTCGAGCCTTTGCCGAGTTCATCGCCCGTTTACTCGACTCTGCCTTTTGCATTCCTGGGACTCGGATTCGTATCGGCCTCGATCCCCTCTTGGGCCTCGTGCCAGGAATAGGCGATATCATCGCCAACCTCATTGGCTCCTCAATCCTGTTTTTTGCTGTTCAACTGCATGTTCCAAAAATCGTCCTAGCCCGAATGGCGCTCAATTTGGGGATCAATACCGTGATTGGCGCCATTCCTGGGCTTGGGGATCTATTTTCCATTTGGTTTCGAAGCAACCAAATCAATGCACAATTGTTGCGCCGCTATACCACCCAAACCACAACCCGCGCAACTACCAGCGATTGGATTTTTGTGATCGGACTTCTCGTTTTCCTATTTCTGTTAGTTGGGGGAACCTTTACACTCATCGTTTTGGGAATTCAGACTATTTGGCAGCTTGGTGCATCCTCATGACCACTTTAGAAATAAACAGGAATGCCAACACAAACATTCTTCAGTTCGCATGCTCCGCAGGCAATGATTCGAAACCGTGAGTAAAATTACCCCATTCAACACTGTGGATAACAGGCAAAAGTACCCATTTCGCCATTCAAGTGATACTATTATTTTCCTGACACTCGATTCATCAATTCAGGCAAAGGTTAAAGCCTTTTCAATAAATAATCACACTGTAAAATATAATGAATGTAATTTAACTTCAACCATTACTTTTATTTTAATCAATAAAAGGAATTAAAACTTTCACAAAAAATCATGTCCCCAAAAACTGTTAATCAAATGTGGATAACCTTGTTTATAAAAACCATCGACCTAGAAACCATGCCTTCCAAAGCAAAATGCCTAATATATGTGCATATACGTAGAATGAAAAGGTAAGGATAAAAGTAACGTTGTGGGTTTCACTATGAACCATTTAGAATGAGCCTTCACCATCAAGACTGAAACATTTTCCTAATCCTATCATCCCAACGGCTTTGTAACTATGAACCAACAGGAAATTCAACGAATAACTCAATACGTGACCACCCGCACATCATATAGTCGTGATGTGGTAGAGGATATTGTTCAAACCGGGATGGAAGAACTCGCTTCCTTAGCCAAAACATCTACCAAAAAATTTGACCGTCGACATTTGCTGGAATACGTGTGCCAATGGACCATTCGACGGACAAAACA
The DNA here is from genome assembly GCA_022561525.1 of Nitrospinota bacterium. GTDB lineage: Bacteria > Nitrospirota > Nitrospiria > Nitrospirales > UBA8639 > Nitronereus. Next base: position 1,660 of record JADFRB010000060.1, on the reverse strand, counting down.
CCCTGAACCCATGGTTCGTGAAGTGTTGGAGTGTTCTGGAACCTGGCTTGACACCCTCTGTCTAACGATTGACCAAGAAGATTCGAAAGGAGTCAGTCAGCCTGACCAAAATTAAAGGGGTGGGAAACTCGTGAAACGGTAGGCGGAAAACGGTAGACGAACCCGATTTTTCCACCCCCTTTCGCCTCACGCCGTCCCTTTCAGGAAGGTCATAGGTCTTAAATCAACGCCACAGCGACCGTATCCGCAAACTGGATACCTTTTTCCGTTAATCGCACATACCCTTCTTCCTCAACGAGCAAACCCTGCACTTTCAGACCACTGAAAGCCCTAGCCCACCCGACATCCCTCTCTGACAGATATCCAACCTGATCGCGAAGCACGCCTCTCATTGTCCTCAGCCCAAAGACAATTTGCTCACGTTGGATTTCCTGTGTTTTGAGCGCTTCCAAATGGTCAATGGGTAATTCTTTCTGAATGAGTGCGAGGCAATAGGAATCCAGATCCGCCACATTTCCAAACCGCACTCCACTCACAAAAGACTGGCTGCTAGGACCTAACCCAAGATAGGATTCACCTTGCCAATAACGAAGATTATGTCGACAGGCAAAGCCAGATTGGCAAAAATTTGAAATCTCATACTGTTCATACCCAGCTGCCTTAAGATATTCACCGGTGAGCATCGCTAGACGGGCTTGAACGGCCTCATCCGGTGGGCAAACCGTTCCATGCTTGACCTTATCGTACAAATGCGAACCTTCCTCGACAGTAAAGGCATAACAGGAAAGATGAGTCGGGGCTAAGGCAATGGTGGCATCTAATGTCTGCTCCCAAGAATCGGCGGTATGTCCGGGAAACCCATACATCAAGTCCAAGCTGATATTTTCAAACCCAGCCTGTCGAGCAAATTCCATCGCCGTTTGCGTGGTCCGGCGCGTTGATCGCCCACTTAACTGGAGGAGTTCTTGGTCATCAAAGGATTGAGCCCCAATGCTGAGCCGATTAAATCCTCTCGAACGCAGCATGTGTAAGCTCTGTTGATCGACCGTTCCTGGGTGGGCTTCCAGGGATATTTCGGCATCGGCAGTGACATCAAACCATGTGTTGATTTCATCAAACACCTGAACCAATTGCCTGGCCGACAACATAGTGGGGGTGCCCCCACCAAAGTACAGGGACGTGACAGGAATATTTTCAAGGCCGATCTCTCGTCCATACAGATGTATTTCTCGATCCAGTCCGTCCAGAAAAGCCTGAACCTTCTTTTCTCGAAACGTCTGCACATAAAACGCACAGAACTGGCATCGCACACGACAAAAGGGAATGTGAATATACACACCCAAATTCGGGTTGGATTGCTGATGGATATATTTTTTCAGGACATCAATCGTCATGGCAAACCTGCAACGGGAGTGTACGGTAGGTGTAACATCAGCGCAACAAAATTTCCACGAACCACCCATCGATCTTTCAGTAATTGTCGAATTTCTCCGTCCTCTTGTATTCCGACATCCAGTAACCCCAACGACCATTTTTTGCTCAACAATCATTGTGCACGGTAAAAACAGATCAAGGGAAATTGGTTTTTACAGTTAAGGGCACCTCTAAAAACCAGGCATTTTTTGTGAGGGCAAGGAAGCCGCGCGCGGAAAACCGGAGT
>JADFRB010000059.1 GCA_022561525.1 Nitrospinota bacterium | reverse complement strand
GCGGTTTTGATTTCTCGCGCTATCGGAGAAAAACTTCACGCGGTTTTTGTAGATACCGGACTGTTGCGTAAAAACGAATTTGAAGAAGTCAAAGAACTTCTGAGCCGTCTCAAACTGAGTTTGCACGCTATCGATGCTTCGCAGATGTTTCTGGAGCGGCTTAGAGGGATTACCGATCCGGAGAAAAAGAGGCTACGGGAGAGGACGGACTCTTAGTATTTTGTTCGCTGTGGATCATTGGAATTTTAGTGTTTTTTACGATCTCCGCCACACGACTTCCGCACTACATTCTGCCGTTGTTTCCCGCAGCCTCACTGCTCGTGGCAGTGTTGTGGTCTCGTTTCTTACGTGAACCTTCTCCCTCCGGACTCATAATATCGGTTCGAATTATCCTGATCACCGGGTATATTCTCAGTATTGCCCTCGTCTCAGCCCCAGCCATTTTTGAAGCCTTTAAGACCAAAATTGCCTTGGAGTTTCCAGCCGCTGCAAAAATTGGCGTAGGGTATTCCCCATTGGTGTTGGGGCTAGGAGTCTTTCTCAGCGTGGCGCTATTTCGTCATTTGGTATGGCATGACACCAAACGGCCTCAGGCGTTTTGGGTGTTATCTGGCGGGATGGGAGCGTTGCTACTTATCGTGCTCGTCTTCACCTTGCCGCACTATGGAAAATATTTCGTCAATCCTCCACAACAACTGGCGACTATCGCCGGGCTGAATCTTGGGCCAGATGATCGGCTTATTCAATTTGGCCGAAAACGCCCCTCGCTAGCATTTTATGCCAAACGCAGGGTGTACCCTATTAACCCTGGCGAAGACCACCTCTTCCACCCTCATGTGAAGCAAAATGGCCGGATCATGGTCATTCTCCAATCCCATCTTCACTCCCGCCTCCCACGACCAATCTCTCAATATACTCCAGTATTGCAGCGATACGGATGGATTCTGCTTTCAAGTGAAGCGCTCGTTCACTAACAAACTGAACCGTGATGCGTAATGCGTGAAGAGTAATGAGTGGAGGCCACACCTTGACAGTCGTGGCTTTCTACGAAGGTCTGTAATAAGGTCTCTTCACGGTTAACGGATCACGGATTACGAAGCCCCTATTGCAAGGGAATAAGCCCATTTAATCCCCGGAACGTCACGGTTACCCCGACCAGAAAAAAACACAGAAGAATTTCCCGTGCAAGGAAGTATTGATCCATATTTTCCTTCTCACCAACAAACCGTATCCACCACACCAGACCAGCCAAACTCGCCAACATGATCACTAAGGGGGAATGGGTTGTCAGCGCAAGTCCAAACCCAATCAACAAAGACCCCTCAAACATCACGCCATGTGCTCGGACCGGAACATAGAGATTATTCCGAATGAGATTCCAACGCATGGCCAATCCTCCAAACAGCATGAACAGCCCAACCCAATCCATCCCCACCGCAAGCCCCCCGGAAAAAGGCTGGCGAAACGTGATCCAGAATAGGGTAAGTCCTCCGATCAGTAGAGGTAATCCAAGCGGAAGAGCCTGATACAAAGATTGCCGCCATTCCTTATATGGTCGAGCGCACACATATCCCACGAGGTACCCCAGCACGGCTCCGACAAGTACGTCGGTAGGAAAGTGCGAACCACGCAAAAAACGGCTGAGCGCGATGAATGACGCGGCCCCATACCACAGCCAAGACATCCCCGGAAAATAGCGGGCAAGCACAGCGGCCACGGCAAAGGAGGCCGTGGTATGGCCGGAGGGAAACGCATCAAGACCACTCTGAAACGTAGGGCCATATTCAAAGGCATTTTGATGCGTCCATCGAGGCCGTGGACGACCGATCACGTGCTTGGGAATTTGCACGGCAATGCCCGCCACCGCATGCGCGACCAGACTATCGATTCCGGCATGCCGAAATATATCTTTTTTCCACGCGTATCCGACGAGAAAAAAACCAATACTGAGCAGGACTAAGGTTAGGCCATGCCCAAGACGATTCCCGATATTCCCGAGCTGTTCTATGATCGGGTTATGAAGGGAACGCACAAACAAGATCGACTGATAGTCCAGTTGGGATAGAGAGAATAGGGAGAGGGAAAAAATGACGCAGGAGAGAAAAACAATGGCCAAGGGTTTCAATCGACTCACGGCCCCCCCATTGAATCAGTAGGTAACACGGAGTTCAAACCCACCTATTCCTCACGGAACCCAATCGGCAAGGAACACGTTAAATTCGTCGCGGGTCGTGGTGTTTCGGTCCGACACCCACACCAACAGTTTTCCATCGGGAGAAAACATCGGGAAGCTATTGAAGTGCCCCTTGAACGTGATCTGTTCCATGCCCGTTCCATCATCATTGATGAGATGTAACTGAAACGCCGGCCGGCTCTTGCCATCCGGAGGATCGGACACATTCGAAGAAAAAATAATTTGTCGTCCGTCAACATAAAAATAGGGTGCAAAGTTTGAGGCTCCATTGAATGTCACTTGCCGTTTCTCGGATCCGTCCGCATTCATGACAAAGAGTTCGAGATTGCCTGGCTCAATCAGGTTTTGGGCTAACAGATCTTTGTAGGCCTTCAATTCTTCAGGGGTCTTGGGGTGTTGAGCGCGATACACAATCCGTTTGCTATCAGGTGAGAAAAACGCGCCTCCCTCATACCCCACTTCGTTCGTTAATCTCTTCACGCCAGAGCCATCAATATTCATGGTATAGAGATCAATATCCCCATCTCGGACAGAGGTGAAGACCATGGTCCGTCCATTAGGAGAAATGGTCGCCTCAGCATCATATCCGTGTGAGCTGGTAAGCCGTTGCAAATCTCGGCCATCGATTTTCACGGAAAAAATATCATAATCATCTAACACCCAACGATATCGTGCACCTCGTTGAGGTTTGGGTGGGCATTGCAACCCCGTCATATGAGTAGACGAGAACAGCACTCGTCGTCCTCCGGGGAAGAAATAGCCGCAGGTTGTTCCCCCGTATCCCGTACTGACTCGATAGATATTTTCACCTTTCAAATCCATAACGTACATCTGGTGACAGTCTTGTAAGGTTTGGCTTACCGGGTCTTTTGTCGATTGAAAAATCAAGCGATCCCCATCAAACGAAAAATAGGCTTCTGCATTTTTTCCACCAACAGTCAGTTGCCGAATATTCGCCAAATGGCGTTCGGAGTCCTGAGCGTGAGATGATTGTCCACCAGCCTGTGGTTCCGATGCCAATGTCTCATGAGACCATGAAGGCACGACCACGAAACACATCGCCAACAATCCTATCCCTGTCATCGCTTGAACCCTTTTCATAATTCTCCTCATGCTGCGTCTTAGGGCCTGTGAAAAAATAACTTGAACATCTCGCATCCCATCTTCGGGTCGGATTTGAACGCGCCTCAATCGAAAAACCCTCAACATAGGCATGCTATGCCTCGGTTTTTTCTCAATCGTTGCGTCCAAATCTGACCCAAATCTGGGCGCGATTGTGTCCAAGTTATTCTTTCACAGGCCCTAACTCAACCGTTAACTCTTGTATGTCGGGAGCAAAAGAACCGCGTGCAATCACTGTTCCATTTTTGTATACAAGATAACTATCCCATCCATAATAAAATAAGAGCCGCGCCACGCGTTTGACCGCGTCCGGGGCCAAACCAAAAAATGCCGTGCCAACATGGTCGGGATGTTTCGAATTCGCGCAGCTGACGAGGACAGCCACAGTTTCACCAGAAAAGGTTGTCCCGTCTATCGTGACTTCCCGTTCATTCACGGTGATTCGTGGCCCACACCACCGAAGCAGCTCCGCTGTCACAGCGTTCTGATTGGGCCGCCCAAACGCTAACACAGACTGTACACTCGTTGAGTGACCCATGCCCTCTAACCAGACGACATCATCTTGTTGGGAACGAATTCGATCCAGGGCCGGTTGAAAGAGCGCTTGATCCGATTCTGCTGGCGGCACAGACACGGCTCGATGCCGATCCGTCACCCAAAGATTCAACATGGGCGGGATTTGGCTGCGCTTCAGCCGTCTAAATGTCTGATACTCCGGATCAAGTGTGAGACGAATGGGCTTCGTTGGAACCCACAGTGACACCAATTGATCGTGCCCCCGCAGATCGAAAATCGCACGATAGACATTTTCTTGATCCAATTGAATGACAACGGGCACCTGCAATCGGTAAGAATCTCCAGTCTGAGACACCCGAAGGCGAATCCAAAAACCCTCGCCTGCAGCAGGTTGAACACGTGCTTCCTGAATAGCCAGCATCGGGGCTCCTGGCCGTTCCACCCATTGAATAAAAAACCAGGACAGATCCGATCTTGACGTCTGCTCAAACACGCGCTGCAACTCACTCCATCCGGCATACCGACCTGTGTACTCAGCCACCAACTGGCGAACACCTCGGAAAAATGCCTCATCTCCAATCTGCCGTCGCAGCATGTGAAAAATCATCGCGGTCTTTTGATACCCGATGGCGTTATCCACACGATTTTCCTTATGATGAAAGTTCACCACCGCGTAGTCGTTTTCGGGCTGGCTGTACAAGCTATACTCCACCATCATTCGCCGGCGATGGGCCATGGCTTTCTCATGCCCCTCGAACCGTTCTTCATAATAATAATTGGCCAGATAGGTAGTCAGACCTTCAACCCAATTGCCGGTTTCAAAATGGTTCAACACGGAATTGCCCATCCACGAATGCACCACTTCATGACCAAGTGAATATGGTTGCGTGTACCTTCGCTTAATCACGCGACTTCCTAATAACGTAAACGACGGCAGGCCCAGCCCACTCGGGAAAAAATTTTCGACGACCGCAAACTTCGGAAACGGATACGGCCCCAAGATCTCCGTGTACAATTCCAGGTAATGAACGATGGCGTCCAAATACTGCGTAGCCAAATGGTCATCCTCGGGAAACAAATATGTGGCAATTTCAATGCCATGCCATTGTCGATCTTGTTTCATGAACCGATTGGCCGCCAAGGTCAACGCTTCCGTATTGGACCGGACGACCCATTCCGCCGTTGAGGTATTCCTTTGGGACACATACGACACTTCCTGGCCATGGGTGACTGCGCGCCAATCACTCGGGAGTGTGACCGTGACATGAAACGTCGCCAAAGATCCTAGGATGTCAGGATACCACGAGGTTTCCGAGGTTAAGTACACGCCCTCTTCACCGATATGTCCGTTGGTCTTATCGGGTCGCACAAAACGCAAACCGGGCACCGCTCGCGGCGGATCATTGATGTGTCCACGGTACGAAATCCTCAGGCTTAAGGCCTCACGATCAACCGGCATGGAGGGCAAACGAATTTCGACAGTTCGGGTGAGTTGAGAATCAGAGGAGTCATCACGGCCCGGTGAAGAGTACAGCGCCTCTTCCCAAAAATTTAAGGGTCCACCTCCAACCAACACCTCTTCAATGTCAAGAGAGGGATTCAAACTCACACGAATAATCGGTTCACTCTCAGGCAATCCAACCAATTGTATCGTGTCGTGTGCCACGATCGTATGGCTTGATGGGTAAAGCTCCACCACCAACTCATGATGCTGAATTTTCAATTCGGCGGCATAACCAGACACGCCAACTCCAGCCCAAGCCAGCAGCCCCCACCCCATCCCCATAAGAACTCGTTTCATTTATTCCTGAACCTCGAGCAGGGCATCAGCAAATTCCCGCGCGTGAAAATCTTGTAAATCTTCTTCCTGTTCGCCCACTCCAATGAGGCGCACGGGAATCGCGAATTCTTGGGCAATAGCCACCACCACTCCACCCTTTGACGTACCATCAAGCTTCGCCAAAGCCAATCCCGTAACTCCGATTGCTTCATGGAACTGCTTCACCTGAGCCAACGAATTTTGTCCAATGGTTCCATCGAGGGTGAGCAACACTTCATGCGGCGCGCCAGGCAGTTCCCGATCGAGGATACGTTTCATCTTTTTTAACTCATCCATCAAATTGACTTTGGTGTGCAATCGACCAGCGGTGTCAATGAGAACCACATCGATCCCACGCGCCTTCGCTGCGGCCAAGCCGTCAAAAACCACTGCGGAGGGATCGGCTCCTTGTCGATGCTTAATCACATCAACCCCAATCCGGTTTCCCCAAATCTCCAATTGTTCGATCGCCCCGGCACGAAAGGTGTCCGCGGCAACGAGTAAGGGCTTTAATCCTTGACGTTTCAACCGGCTGGCAAGTTTCGCCATACTGGTGGTTTTCCCGACTCCGTTTACCCCCACCCCCAAAATAACAAAAGGCTTGGGTCCTGAGCGAATCACCGTTTCTATCGAGTCAGATTGAGCCGGCGCCAAAATCTCGACAAGGGTGTCCTTCAATGTCTGGATCGAATCCCCACCCACCTCATCGCGAAGGCGCTCCATCAAACGATCCACCGCGCGAACACCAACATCAGCCCCCAACAGCGAGGCCTCGACTTCTTCTAACACCGCGGGATCATGCCCCTGTCCGACTAACTGCAGCAGCGAGCGTTGCACGCCTTTGCGGGTTTTATTTAAACCTTCCTTAAGCCGTTCAATCCAACTCATTACAATTTCACCAATCTCGGGAAGGGTTTGAGCGCTGCCAAAAGCTTCTCTTCTTTGCCTCGCATCCTTTGAGCTTCCTTGGTGCCTCGCTCGTGATCATACCCCACTACATGCAACAGGCCATGAATCAATAATCGAAGGAATTCTTCGTTCAACGAATGTCCTAAAGAAACCGCCTGCCGCATGGCTGTAGGGACTGAAACCACTACATCTCCAAGCATCGGCGATTCCGGACCGCCGGCCTCTCGACAGGCAAAGGCTAGCACATCGGTAGTTCGGTCTTTCTGTCGGAAGTCACGATTCAAACGACGCATGCGAGTATCGCCCACGAATTCGATGCTGATCTCGGAGGCGGCCTCTCCCACAGATGCTAGAAGCTTTTGAACAACACGCCGGACCGCAGCCTCTCGAACCAGCACATGACGCACCCGGCTATGAACGAACACTGGCACGGTTCACACTATCCTACAAGTCAAGGATTTAAATGGTTTTGAGAAATTGGTTTCGAACGTTCAGGAAGGGAAAAATAAAATTATTTCGTTTCGTCGGAACTTGTCTGATCGTTACCAGCCTCATTCCCATACTGGTTATAGGCCAAAATAATATCTTGCACCAACCGATGCCGCACAATATCTCCTTCGTGAAAATAGATAAATTTGATTCCATCAACCGCCCGAAGAATTTCAGTCACTTGGATCAACCCCGACGTACGATCCGGGGGCAAGTCCACTTGCGTAATATCACCCGTCACCACGGCTTTTGAGTTAGACCCAAGCCGAGTGAGAAACATTTTCATCTGTTCCGCCGTGGCGTTTTGGGCTTCATCCAAAATCACGAATGCATCGTTAAGAGTCCGTCCACGCATAAAGGCCAGCGGGGCCAACTCAATGTCTCCACGCTCTATCAACCGATTCGCCCGATCCGTATCCATCATGCCATACAACGCGTCATACAGCGGTCGTAAATATGGATGGACTTTTGCGTACATGTCCCCCGGTAAAAACCCCAAACGCTCACCAGCTTCGACCGCAGGCCGCGCCAACACAATCCGACTCACCTCTTTTCTCATCAATGCGCCCAAGGCCATGGCCATGGCCAAATATGTCTTGCCCGTTCCCGCCGGACCAATCCCAATGACCAAATCATGTTTTTGAATCGCTTCGATGTACAAATGCTGAGTGGGGGTCTTCGGAACAACTGACCCTTTGGGAATAAAGATAGGGACAGGATCGAGAAATTCGGCCTTGGGAGGAGCGTCAATTTCCGTGGCTTTAAGTGCCCGGGTAACGTCTTCGGATTTTAATTGACGCCGCCCGATCGTCCGTTCAGCCAACTCGCAGAGAAGGTGTTCGGCACGTCCAACCGCCTCCGGCTGACCTTCGAGAGTGACTTCATCACCCCTCGCAGATACCCGGACCTGCAAGCCATCCTCAATCAACCGGAGATGCATATCCTGCGGTCCAAAGAGATTAGCGAGGTCCACCCCTTCACGAAGTTTGACTTTACGCACGTGAGACTTTGGAAACCTCCTGGATTAGAAAACACCGCAGCGGCATTCTAGCAAAGGGGGCTCAGACCCTCAACAAAAACATCCATTTTTATGCGGGGTTTCGTCCCCGCGCGACGAGGCACTTTTGTTTCGGCAAAAGTGCCAAAAACCATTTTCGCCTGTGCGCGTCCCCTTCGACCCTGCTAAGAGCAGGCTCTACGGGGTCCCTCCGCCTCCGCCCCGAATAAGATGGCGAGGGAACTCGCTCCGCTCAAACAGCCCTCGCCGAAAAGCCGATTCGGGGCTGCAGCTCCGCCGCACCCAACGCGGGATGAGGT
>JADFRB010000058.1:8205-8504 GCA_022561525.1 Nitrospinota bacterium | reverse complement strand
TTCCAGCCGTTGGCGGTAGATCTTCCACCGTTTTTCTGTGATGTGGGTTCGAAAATCGCTGCTCCAGAGATAACACAGCTCCCGCCAGTCTTCGTCGGATCCACTACCTTCCTTTAAGGCTTCAAAACAGCGCCAGCACGTGGTGTTAATCCCGGCGTCATCCCTCCCCGTCACAGCCCAGCGGGTCACGTTATATTTTCCCTGTTTTTTTACGGGAACGGGTTCTTGCGTGGACTCCAATTGGAATCGATGGCCGGCTTGGGGTTCCGACAAAAGCTCCAAGACCTGACTGGGCTGTA